>DATMUT010000558.1:0-4345 GCA_035563755.1 Novosphingobium sp. | reverse complement strand
CTGACCGCCGCGCGGGTGGTGACCCTGCCGGGCGCCACGGGCATGAAGGTCGGCATGGAGTTCGAGATCCTGCGCAACGCCGCGACGCCGGGCGCCTATACGCTGACCGTTACCGATCCGCTTTCGGGGGTGAACTTTGTGTTCCAGCCGAACGAGACAGGCTCGGTGCGCTATCGCTATCTGGGCGGGGCGTGGGTCATCATTGATGCGTGCCGGACCCTGCAAAAGCCGCCGCGCCTTACAGGCACCGCCGCCCCGACGGTCGCGCCCGATTTCGTGGGGCAGCAATTCACCGACACCACGAACAAGAAGATCTATTTCGCCACCGGCGCAAGCGCCTCGACCGACTGGACGCTGGTGAACTGAGCCAGCAGGCTCAGCCCTGCAACCCGCGCGCTTTCAGGAATTGCGCGGGATTGCCGGAATAGACGCCATCAGCCTCGGCGTTGCGGAACAGGGCGGCGCGCGCGGCAACGACCGCGCGGTCGCCCACCGTGACGCCGGGGCCAATGAAAGCCTCGGCCGCCACCCAGCACTGCGCCCCGATGGTGACGGGCCGCAGCACCAGTTGGAAATGCGGGTCGCGGATATTGTGGCTGCTGGCGCAGATATGCGCGCGCTGTGAAATGACCGTGCGCGCGCCGATGCGAATATGTCCTTGATTGTAAAGCCGCACGCCCGGCCCAATCAGACAGTTTTCGCCCAGTTCGAGATGGGCCGGATGCCAGATCGAGACGCTGGCATGCACCCGCGCCGATGGCGCCACCTTGGCCCCGAAAGCGATCAGCACCAGCCGCCGCCAGCGATGCAGCGGTGGCGGCGTGAAGCGCGCGAGCAGCAGCCAGGCCATCGCCCAGACCACGCGGAACAGGCGATTGCCCAGCGAAAAGGACGGCCCACCATCGAGCGGGCGGGTGATGCTGGCGTCAAGCGCGGACATGTTCGGCCTGTCGTGCGGGGTGGGTGGGGATGGCAGTGGCCGAAACAGCGGGGCTCGCGTCAATCGCCTCGGCATAGGCGGCGCACCAGGCATCGCTGACAGCCCGCAGCGAAAATGGCCCGTCTGCCAACGCCATCGCCGCGTGCGACATGGCCTGCCAGCGCTCGGGTGCCATGGCCAATGCGGTTTCGAGCGCGGCCGCGATGGAGGGCGCGTCGCAGCCGCAGGCCAGCGCCGCACCAGCCGCGATGCCCTCGGGCAGGTTGCAGTCAGGGCTCATGATCGTGGGCAGACCGCAGGCCCAGGCATCGAGCATGGCCATCGGCAGACCCTCGCTCAGGGACGGCAGGATGGCAAAACGCACGCCGGTCAGCAGCGCCTGCTTGGCCTCGCCAAATGCCGGGCCGACGAAGCGAACACCTGCGGGGCCAGCCGCGATGCGCGCCTCCAGCTCGGCAACGTCAGCGGCATCGCCCCAGCCGGCGATTATCAGTTCGGCGCCCTCGGGCTTGCGCGCCAGGGCCCAGCCATCGATCAGGCCGGACAGGTTCTTTTTGGAATGGATGCGGCTGATGAACAGGATCGCGGGCGGGCGAGCGGCGTTGCCCGGCGAGAAGAGCGGCGGGGCGGCGTTGGGAATGACGATGCCATCGCTGCGCCCGGTCTCCCGCGCGATGTCGGCTTGCTCGCGCCCGGTCAGCGCATGCAGGCGATAGGCCCGGCGCCAGCAGGGTTCCTCGTAGACCCAGCGGGCGAGCCGCTTTTTGGCAGGGCTGCGCGCGGTAATCCACGGGTCGAGCATGCCATGGGGCGAGATGATCAGCGGCCGGTTCGTGCGCCGCGCCCATTGCAGCGCGGACAGGCTGGTCATTGACCAGATGCCGTGCAGGTGCAGCAGGTCGAGATCGGCGGCCAGCATCCGGCTTGCCAGCTCCGGCCCGTAGCCGATCGAGGGCGGACCCATTGGCCGGCAAAGTTCGACGCGCGCATCGCCGAAGCGGTCACGATCGGCGGCACTGAAAGCATCCTCCAGCGCGAAGACCGACACCCGCGCGCCCTGACGGCGCAGCAGGTCCACCTGCAGGGCGATTACCTCGAACAGGCCGCCACCCTGGCGCGAAGCGGCCTGCGTGACCATGCCGATGTGCCGGTCAGCGAGGGGCATGGACAGGTCCAGGCTCATGGCGTGGGGGCTTTTTCGCGCAGGCGGGCCAGCATCTGGCGCCGCCGCTGGACGGCCGCCGGGACTGATGCGGCTGCGGCAGGGTGCTGGCGCGCGGGCGCGGCTGCAGTCGTCGCGAGCTGCGGTTGCAAGTCCTCGTGCACTTCGCTGAGGAAAGAATTGCGGCGATCCAGGCAGGCGCGAGCGCCAAGGAACAGGCCCGTGGTAATGCCATACCACAGAGACACGCCCCGATTGCCGAAATCGGCCTGCAGAAAATTGCTGACCACATGGCCGATGATGCCCGTCGCGCCCCAGCATCCCAAAAAGAGCACGTCGTTTTTATAGCGCTTGGTGCGGGACGCGACCCGATAGATGAACTGCATCGAGGCCCATAACTGCCAGAAATGCACCAGCAGTAATGGCACGCCGCCAATCAGGCCCGCGATAAACAGGATGCTGACGTGCTGGTCATGGCCAAAGCCGATGCTCTCTTCCTTGGCGCCACCCACCCACTTGGGCTCGTAATATTCGGTACGCGAGGCAAGGCCGGTGCCGAGCATGACGCTTTGCCCATCGTGGAGCCAGTGTTCGAGCATGAATTCGGTCTCGACCCGGCGTGTGTAGGCGGTCGGGTCCTCACGCGTGTCGCCATTGCGGAACATGCGCTGGTTCCACCGGTCGAAGGCAGTGCTCGTCAGGGTGGCGGCGCCGGCCAGCACGGCCACCCCGATCAGAGCGCTTATCAGCACACGCGGGGTCATCAGCCGGTACAGTGCTGGCCAGGCCGGCAGCAGCTGAAAGAACTGCGTGACGAACAGGGTGCGCGTGATCGAGAGGAAAACGAGGCCCAGCGAGGCCAGCAAGGTCGCGGTTTCGGGCAATGTCAGCGTGAACAGGAGCGAAAGGACCAGATAGCCCATTGACGAGAGAGTAGAGGCGCCAAGGATCTGGAAGCGCACCGAGCTGAGGTCGACGCCGGTGGTGGCCATAAGGACGGCCAGTGAGGACAGCGAAAAGCCAAAGCACAGCCAGGCCAGTCGCGGCCGGATATTGCGGGCGTCAACCTGCTCGATCAGGCGCACGGTGACGATGACCGCGGTGATGTAGATGATGAGCGTGAAGGAATTGCGGAAGATATCGTAATAGGTCTGCCCGTTGAGCAGGCCGGACAGCAGCCCGATCAGCACGAACAGCCCCGAGGCCGAAAGCAGCGGCAGCAGACCGGGCACCTTCATCCGCCCCCCGTTGTCGCGCACGAGGAACAGGAAAAAGCCGATCAGGTAGCAGGTAAAGAACACGAGCTGGACCATGAGGCCCGATCCGGCCGAATCGGCGCGGAAATCGAACATCCAGGAAAAGATCATGAATGTGTAGATGCCCAGTATATCGCGACCGCGGACAGGGCGGGCCTGGCCTCTGGCCGCACGGGCACTGACAGCAGAAACCATCCATCACCTCAATTTGGTCCACATCGCAGCCACGCTGGCAGGGGACACCCATTGTTCATCGCGTGCCGTATGGATCGGGCAACAGGATTTCACGTATAATTACCTAATGGCACAGCTGCGCGCACTATGCCAGTGCCCTTGCTCGACCGAGGAGGGTTATCGGGCGAGCATCCGGTCGACAGCGTCATCGATCAGGCGCCGCTGGTCCTGCGGGGTAAAGCGGCCGATCAGGGCGGCGCGGCAGGCTTCGCGCCGCCTGGCAGGCGAGCTGCTGCTGGCCAGCACGCTGCTGATCGCTTCGGCCAGGCCCGAGACCGAGCCGAATGGAAAGAGCGCGCCCGATTGTCCTTCGATGACCGCTTCGATTTCGGGCATCTGGCGATCAAGGTCGCTGTGCGATACGATGGGCGTTCCGTAGGCCAGAGCGTGCATCGCGGTCAGGCCCACCTTGCCCGGGCTTACGACAACATCGCTGGCCATGACATGCGCGGCAATCACCGCCTCGTCATACAAGGCCCCGGTACAGCGCAGGTCGACGCCCAGCTGTTCGGCCTGTGCCTTGAGGGCGGGGAGGGCGGGGCCATCGCCGATCATGACGATGGTGAGCGGGCGCCCCTGCGTGTTGATCGCGCCGGCGGCTTCGATCAGCCAGTCATAGCGGCACAGGTCGGTCACGCGAGAAATGGTGAGCAGGATCGCGGCGTTGGCGGGCAGGCCGAGCGAGGCGCGCAGCTCGGGCAGCGGCTGCTCCTTGAGCGTGTCGTAATGGCGGCTCTGCGTTTCCCAGTCGAG
>DATMUT010000557.1:0-2743 GCA_035563755.1 Novosphingobium sp. | reverse complement strand
CCGCCCCGTCGCGCCCGCCAATCGTGAAGCGGCGCTCGCCCTCGATCACAATGGCGTTCTGGCCAAAGTCGCTTTCCAGATCGGTGCCGTTGGGCACTTTCGACAGGTTGAACAGCCCCGCGCGCAGCGTCCACTGGCCCTGATACCACTCGACCGCCACGCCGTAGCTATAGCCCCAGGCATTGGCCGCGTAATCAAAGCTGCCGGTATCCACCAGCGACCAGTTCAGGAAATCGCCGCGCGGGTCATGGGCGAACTTGTTGGTGTCGAACACATCGCCCACGCCCATCTTGCCGGCGGTGATGACAATGCGGTTGGCCGTGGTCGTGGCGCGCAGCTGGTTGGCGGCGGCCTCCACCTGCATCGCCGCCCCACCCAGCGCGATGGTCTGGCGCAGGAAGGCGCGCTGCAGTTTGAAATAGGGGTTCAGCTTGCCAACCTTATACGCCTCGGCGCTGGGAAAGCCGGCCACGCCCAGCGTGTTCGACATGCCAAAGCCCTGGTCGATCTCGGGGTTCACCCAGATTTCGGCGCCCTTCCACGGCCGCAGCCCCAGATAGAGCGTGACGTCATTCGTCACATCGACCTCGTGCGGGTCGAGGCTGTTGTCGGCCACATAGGGCGAGGCAAAGCCGCCCACCCCCTGCAACACGCTGGTGAACTGGCCGTGGATGGCAAAGACCTGATCGCGTGGTGTCTGAGCCTGAGACTGGGCCTGACCCTGGGCGCCCTGATCGCCCGTTGCGCCGCCCTGCGCCATATCGGCAGCCGAGGCATCGGCAAGTGCGCGGGCCTGCGCGGCATGAGGCGCCAGCCCCAGCGCAGCAGCACAGGCAAGCGAGGCGAACAGGTTGGCAGCGGTCATGACAGTCTCCCTCGCGCCGCCACTAGCCGCCGATTGTGACACTGAATGCCGCCTCAGCCCCGCAAAAGGCAAGCGCGCCGGGCTGCGGGCAATGGTGTTGGCAAAGGCATTCATGGCCTGGTCCTCGGGTGGGTAGTGTCCCGCCCGGAGCCGGCGCCGCGCGCTACCTAGCGCCGAGGACCAGCCCGAACGGACAGCAAGCAGCCTGAAGCGAAGCGACACTGCGCGCAAAGGCGCGACTGTCGCCCTCTTCGGCGGCTGTGGTGGTGCGACTTCGTGGCATTCGCTGTGGCGGTCCGTCGGCAAAAAGGGCGGCAATGACGCCGAGGCACGACCGGGCTGGCCCGGCGCAAGGCGCTCGACTTGAGCGGCCCTATACCCTAGGGGGGTATTCAATCAAGCAAAAAGGACCGCGCGTGAGCCATGTTGCCGCCGAGAAGCAAAAGCTGCTCAACCGCCTGAAGCGGCTGCGCGGGCAGATCGACGCGCTGGAACGCGCCGTCGATGGCGACGTGGAATGCGCCCGCGTGCTGCAACAGGCCACCGCCTGTCGCGGCGCGCTCGAAGGCTTCATTGCCGAGGTGATCGAGGACCATATCCGCGAACACATGGTCGAACCGGGCCTGCCGCCCAGCGATCCGCGCCAGCAGGCGGCCGAGGAACTGGTGGCGATCGTACATGCCTATATGCGCTAGGCAGCGCTTGGCTGCGCGCAGTGCAACTGCCCGCGCGTAAAACGCAAAGATTGGCCGGGAACGCAATCGCTCGCCATCCATACGTTCGCAGTGGCAGCATTTTGCCATTCAAACGCAGACAAATCGGGCAATTGCTGCTATGCAGCATAAACCGACCTCCCTTTTGGCGGCACGCGCCCCCGCGTGCGCCCATCCCATCAAGGACCCGTCCCTTCGTGTTGATGCCCCTTTCGCGCCACCATCACGCCCTGCCTTCCCCGCAACAGGACGCCTGACCCATGGCCGCCCCGGTTCTCGATCCCGCGCTCGACGACGCCCCGCTTTGTGACGACGCCCGCGCCACACCGGTTGCCCTTGTGCATCTGGCGCTGGCGATGGGCGGCTTTGCCATCGGCACCACCGAATTCGCCTCGATGAGCCTGTTGCCCTATATGGCCGACGGGCTGCATGTCGACGCGCCCACGGCCGGCCATGTCATCAGCGCCTATGCGCTGGGCGTAGTCATTGGCGCGCCGCTACTGGCAGTGCTGGGCGCGCGCATAGCGCGGCGCTCGCTGCTTATTTTGCTGATGGGCCTGTTCGGCCTGTGCAACGGCCTGAGCGCGCTGGCCCCCGACTATGGCTGGATGCTGTTCTTCCGCTTCCTCTCGGGCCTGCCGCATGGGGCCTATTTCGGCGTGGCGGCGCTGGTGGCAGCCTCGCTGGTGCCTGCCGAAAAGCGCACGCAGGCCGTGGGCCGGGTCATGCTGGGGCTGACGGTGGCCACCATCATCGGCGTGCCGGTGGCCAGCTTTCTGGGCCAGGCGGTAGGCTGGCGCTGGGGCTTTGCGGTAGTGGCGGCGCTGGCGCTGCTGTGTGCCGGCATGGTGGCGCAATTTGCCCCCCGCGACCGGCCCGACCGCAATGCCAGCCCTTTGCGCGAGCTGGGCGCATTGGGGCGCGGGCAGGTGTGGCTGACGCTGGGCATTGGCGCCATCGGCTTTGGCGGCATGTTCTGCGTCTACACCTATGTCGCCTCGACACTGATGGAGGTGACGCATGCCTCGAAGGCGGCGATCCCGCTGGTGTTCGCGATCTTTGGCGTGGGCATGACGCTGGGCAACATCATCGTGCCGCGCTTTGCCGACCGGGCGCTTATGCCCACGGCCGCCGCCCTGCTGGTGTGGAGCGCGGCCTGGCTGGC
>DATMUT010000556.1:0-9246 GCA_035563755.1 Novosphingobium sp. | reverse complement strand
GCCGCCCACCACCGCGTCGGAATAGCGGTTCGATCCGCCCACGTGGTTGATGTATTGCACGTTGGGCCGCACCTGCAACGGGCCGAACTGGAAGCCATAATAGACCTCGGCGCTGGCCTCATATGTCTGGATGGCCACGTTCTTGCCGGCGGCCACCTGTTCGCGCTCGCGCTCGGTAATGCGCGGGTTGACGCGGGCATAGACCAGGCCAATGCCGGCGATGTCTTTGAATCGCTTGCCCCAGACCCCCTTGGCGACAAGGCCAGCGCTGGCAAAATAGGGCACGCGCGCCGTGTGCAGATCCGATGTGGTGAAGGTGCCAAAGACGCTGAGCACGCCCTTGCCCTCTGGCCCGATGCGGGCGATGCCCTTCTCGCCCATGATCCACGCGCTCCAGCGTTCCTGCCGGGTGGCGGGCGCCAGACCGGTCAGCGCGTAATTGGCGCCATTGGCGTCGGCATATTGGTCGGGCTTGTTGGTGGTGTCGATCAGCCCGCCAATGCGGAACAAGCCGGGCAGCTGGCCCGCCTTGCCGCTGCTTTTCCATTGCAGCTCGACCGGGATCACCGCTGAGTCGAAACGTGGCGCCAGATCCCAGCCATGCCCCGTCTGCGCGCGCAGCGAATTGACCTCGAACACGGCGGCCGAAATCGACCAGCCCCGCGCGATCTGCTGGCGCACGCGCAAGCCCCAGCGCGGCACCGGAAAGCCCGAGAAACCGCTGTTGTAGAACAGCGTCGTGGGCCGCGGGCAGAAGGCGAAGTTCTGGAAATTGCAACCCGAGGGCAGCGTCGCGAAATCGGCGCCGCTGTTGTAGATGCCGATCTTGACGGCGGTCTTGCCGCCGGCAAACTCCTGCTCATAGGTGATGTTGGCCGGGCGCAGGTCCTGCCCGCCGCCATACAGCTCCTGCACCTCGAACAGATTGCCAAGGCGCGTGGCGGTCAGGTCGGTGCCCTTGCGGTGGATGACGGTGAAGATGAATTTGCCACCCTCCAGCCCGAAGGCCTTGCCCGTGTCGACCGCCGCCGAGAGCAGCAATTGCTGCGTATAGGCGCTGCCATCGCGCGCGCCGCCGGTCACGGCCGCCGCGCTTTCCGACTGATAGGCAAAGGTCAGGTCCACACCGTGGTCGCGCAGGTTCTGGCGCCAGGCGGGCACGTCGCGCCCGGCGGCGGCGGCCGGCTGCGTGGCCGAGCCGGTGGTGTCGGGGGCGGTGCGCACGGTGCTGCCGGGCGCTGGCGGCGCGGCCTGCAAGGCGGCGATAGCCGGTTCAGCCGGCGCCTCGATGGCCACCGGGGGGGTAATGTCGATCATGTTATCCTCTCCCGAAAGCGGTTTTCAGGTGGCAAAGGCGGCCAGCATCCGTCGGGTGTCGGGCTGGTGGCCGGTGAACAGGGCAAAGGCATGGGCGGCCTGCAACACCGCCATGCCGCCCCCGCACAGCACCGCGCAGCCGCGCTCGGCGGCCGCCTCGACAAGGGCTGTGCGGGCGGGGAAATAGATGATGTCCGAAACCCACATGCCGGGCGCCAGCAGCGCCGGGTCGAACGGCAGGCCGGGGTGGCTGAGCATGCCGATGGGCGAGGTCTGCGCCACGCCATCAGCGCCAGAGATCGCCTGCGCCGGGCTGTCGCAGGCCAGCACGCGCGCGGCCGGGAACAGCGCGCCCAGCCTGTCGGCCAGCGCCTGCGCGCGCTCGGCGGCAGGGTCGTGGATGCGCAGTTCGGCCGCGCCCAGGTCGAGGTGCGCAAAGCCCACCGCCGCCGCCGCCCCGCCAGCGCCGATCATCGCCACACAGTCATGTGCTTTGCCGCCAAGCCCGGCCAGGAAATGCGCGCGATAGCCCGACCAGTCGGTGTTGTCGCCATGCAGGCCATCCTCGCGCCACACCACGGTGTTGACCGCGCCCAGCGCCCGCGCCGCATCCGACAGGTGGTCCATCAGCGGCACCACGGCCTGCTTGAACGGATGCGTCACGTTGACCCCGGCAAAGCCCATCTGGCCCAGCATGGTCAGCATCCGGCCCAGATCGGCCGCGCCATATCCCATCACCTCGCCATCAAGGATGCGGTAGACCAGCGGCAGGCCCAGCGCCCGCGCCTCGGTCTCGTGCATCTCGGGGCTGCGCGATCCGGCGATGCCTGCGCCCAGCAGGCCGCACAGGAAAGTGGCGCAAGGCTTCGCCCCGCCCGAATGGGTGGTGATGGTCATGGTTGGTTACTCTGGTTTGCGAGAAGCGGGAAAACTCAGCCCCGGATGCGGATGAACGTGACCAGCACGCCGCCCAGCACCACCGGCACCGCGAACACTCCGAAAATGACCGGCAGCGACACCTTGGCCGCCAGCAACATGCCGCCCAGCATCGGCCCGATCACCGCGCCGATACGGCCCATGCCCATGGCCCAGCCAATGCCGGCGCTGCGCACTTCGGGGGGATAGAAGCTGGCCGCCAGCGGATAACAGCCGTTAAAGCCGCCCTGCACGAAGACGCCGATCAGGAAGGCGGTGAGCAGCGTGACCGGCAGCGCCATATGCAGCGAGCCAAAAGCCACCAGCGCGGCCGCAGCCAGCACCAGATAGGCCAGGATCACCCGCCGCAGGTCGAAGCGCATCGCCACAAGGCCCACCGAGGACGTGCCCATGAAGGCGCCGATATTGTAGATCGCGCCGGCATAGATGCCGTCCTGCGGCGAGAGGCCGGCCTCGATCGACAGCTTGGGAATCCAGCTGATGATGAAATAGAGCGTCATGAAGCACAGGATGATGGTCATCCACAGCAGCACCGTGCCGCTGGCGCGCCCCTCGGCCATCAGCGCGCGCAGGCCCGGGCGGTCCGTCTCGCCATGCGCCAGCGGGGGCAGCTCGTCGAGCGGTGCTTCGCCCAGCGCTGCCAGCTGGCGGTTGACCATGGCCAGCGCGCCCTTGGGCTGGCGCGCCAGCAGGAAGGCGATCGATTCAGGCAGCACCACCCACACCAGCGGCACCGCCAGCGCGCACAGCACCGCGGCCCCCATCAGCATCGTCCGCCAGCCATGGATCGCCAGATTATGCGCCACGACAAAGCCGGTGATCGTCGCCCCGACCGGATAGCCGGCCTGCAGGAAGCCCACCGCGAAAGTGCGGTATTTGGCCGGCGCATATTCGGCCGTCAGCGCGGCCATGCTGGCCAGCACGCTGCCGATGCCGATGCCCACGACAAAGCGCGCCATCAGCATTTCGGTCAGGTTGCTGCACACCACCGATGCCGCCATCGCCGCCGCCATCAGCACCAGCGCGGCCAGGATCAGCCGGCGGCGGCCAAAACGGTCGGCCATGGGCGCCAGCCACAGGCCGCCCAGCGCCATGCCGGCAAGGCCAGCGCTGAACACCGCGCCCAGCCGGTCGGGCGTGACCTTCCAGTCGGCCGAAAGGGCAGGCGCGATGTAGGAGAGGATCAGCACATCCATGCCGTCGAGCATGTTGAGCAGGAAGCACACCGCCACCACCAGCACCTGAAGCGCGCGCCAGCCCTCGGGGCGCTCGGCCGGCTGGGGTTGCCCCTCGACCGTGACATAGGGGCGCACCGACACGGTGCCGCTGGGAGAATAGCTGACCATTTCCTGCAAAACGCCTTTCACCGCTCCACGTCGGCCGCGACCCATGCGCTGGCCAACGTTTATATTCTTCTGTCGCTCAGGATGAACCCCCGCCCGGCCCCGCGCCAGTAAGGGAATCTGGCTAGCCCATGCCGTTATGTTATGGTCTACGCTATGGGCCGCGGGCGCGGCAGGCCCAGCAGAACCGTGCGCGCGATCTCCTCGAACGTTTCGCCGATGATGGCCCGCGGCGTGTCGAGGTTGCGGTTGATGTAGACCGGCAGCGTGCCCGGTTTGGCAAATTCCAGAAAGCGCACCGTGTCGGCATGGGGCTGCATGGCGGTAAAGCTGTCGACCAGCGCCACGCCCATGCCATGCGCGACAAAGGCCACCGCCGTTTCGGCAAAGCGCACATAGGTGGCCACATCCAGCACGCAGCCTGCCTCGGCAAACATGGCGGCAATGGCGGTGCCATGCGGCGTGTCGGGCGGGAACGAGAGGATCTGCTCGCCGGCTATGTCGGCAACGGTGATGTGGCCATTGCCCGCCAGCGGATGATCGGCCGGCACCGCGCACACCAGCCGCGCCGCGCCGATGCGGCTGGACAATATGTTGGGGTGATCGATGTGGAACAGGGTGAGCGCATATTCGCCCCGCTGGCTGGCCAGCCAGCTGCCCGCCTGCTCGACCGAGAGGATGTCGAACTGCAGCATCAGCCCTGGGAAATTGGCCGTGAGCCGCGCCAGCATGGCCGGCAGCACCGAGTGCCCCAACGATGGCGAGGCGCCCACCCGGAACAGCTGGTCCTCGCCCTTGGCCAGACGGCGCACCACATGGTCAAGGCCCGCAAAGCCCTGATAGATCTGCTGCACTTCCTCGAACAAGACCTGCGCCTCGTGCGTGGGCACCAGCCGGCCGCGGGTGCGGTCGAACAGGCGGAATTGCAGGCGGTCCTCCATATGGGCCAGCATCCGGCTGATGCCGGGCTGCGAGATCTGCAGCAGCTTGGCCGCGCCGCTTACCGTCTTGGTTATCATCACCGCACGGAACATCTCGATCTGGCGCATGGTCAGCATGGCAGCGGTAATAGCACACCGGCTCGGGGCTTTACCATGCATGGCCGCCGGGCAGGCGCGCATTGCGCGAAGGGCACGCCGCTGCCATAGCCGGCGATGCACACCCTTGCCAAAGAAGGACTATCCCATGCCGGCCAGCACGGCCCCTGCCCGCTCTCTGGGTATCGACTTTGGCACGACCAATTCGGTCATTGCGCTGGGGGGCGATGATGGCGACGTCGATCTGCTGCGCTTTGCCGCGCCCGAGGGGCCTTCGGCGGTGTTCCGCTCGGCGCTGTGTTTCTGGCAGGAGGAAGGCGTGCGCGGCGGGCTGGCGCACGAGGCCGGCCCCTGGGCCATCGCCGAGTTCCTCGAATATCCGCAAGGCTCGCGGTTCCTGCAATCGTTCAAGTCGGTGGCGGCCAGCGCCACGTTCGAACATGCCAACCTGTTTGAAAAGCGCCTGAAGTTCGAGGAGCTGGGGCAAATCTTCCTCGGCCACCTGCGCCAGCACGGGGGCGATGCGCTGCGCAATCTGCCCGAGACGGTGGTGGTGGGCCGCCCGGTGCGCTACGTGGGCTCGCGGCCCGATGCGGCGCTGGCGCGGCGGCGCTATGACGCCATGTTCGCGTGTCTGGGCGCTCAGGTACATTACGTTTACGAACCCATGGGCGCGGCTTTCAGCTTTGCCTCGCGCCTGACAGAGCCTGCCACCTTGCTGGTGGCCGACTTTGGCGGCGGCACCAGCGACTTCTCGATCGTGCGGGTCGAGGCGCCGGGCACGGCGCGCCGCTGCGTGCCGCTGGGGTCGGCGGGCATCGGCATAGCGGGCGACAGGTTCGACTATCGCATCATGGACCATCTGGTGCTGCCGCTGCTGGGCAAGGGCGGCACGTATCGTTCGTTCGACAAGGTGCTCGAGATCCCGCCGGGCCATTTCACCGATTTTGGCGACTGGTCGCGTCTGGCGCTCATGCGCAACCGGCGCACGCTCGAGCAGTTGGCCAAGCTCAAGCACAGCGCCACCGACCCTGCCGCCATTGGCCGCATGATCGCCGTGGTCGAGCATGAGCTGGGTTATGGGCTGTACGAGGCGGTAGGCCAGTTGAAGCGCGCCCTTTCGAGCGCCGAGCATGGCCACCTGCATTTCGACAGCGCCGACCTTGGCATTGAGGCCGAGGTGAGCCGGGCCGATTTCGAGAGCTGGATCGCCCCCGACCTGCACCGCATTGGCGAGACGGTGGACGAGGCGATGGCCGCAGCAGGGCTTGCGCCCGAGCAGATCGACCACGTGTTCCTGACGGGCGGCTCCTCGCTCATCCCGGCGGTGCGGCGCCTGTTCGAACAGCGCTTTGGCGAGCAGCGCATCGCCACCGGCGACGAGCTGACCTCGATCGCGCATGGCCTCGCGCTCATCGGGCAATCGGGCGATCTCGAGCAATGGGCTGCGCCCGAGGGCGAAGCGGCCTGAGCCCCGCGCCCAGACCGCCCCGCGCTACACCCGCCCCGGCGCTTGCGCGCCTAGCCGGCGTAATAGCCCACGCCCACGATGTGGTCGCCCACCTGCTGGACCAGCGACCGCTTGTGCTCGACCCGGTTGTCGGCGCGGTTGAGCCAGATGTAGTCGACCCGGCCTTGCCCCTTGCGCTGGGCCACGGCGATCATCTCGCGCACCAGCGGCTTGCCTTCGGCGTCGGTCATGTCGATGGCATTGGTGCCCACCAGCCGCGGATTGGCGCCCGATGCCTCGTACACGCCCTTGGCGTCGAACACGAAGACGTAGAGCTCGCGGGTCTTGTAGGCGCCGTTGGCATCGTTGAAGGCGGCAAAGGCCTTGCCCGGCCCCTCGGCCTTCAGCTCGGCCACCGCCTTGTCGAGCAGCGCCTGGGTCTGGGCGATGGTCGCGTGGGGCGCGGCCTGGGCCACGGTGGGGGCAAGGGCAACCGGCAGCGACATGGCGCAGGCACCTGCGATCAGCAAACGGGCAAATGGAAACATGGCCTGCATCTCCTTTCTGTAGGGTCAGAGAGGCGATTGCGGCTTTGGGCGGATTGGCCGGCTGCTTGCCTCTGTTGGTGAGGCATAACTGGACCAGGCGGCCGATTCTGTCGTGCCGGCAGATCAACCCAGGTGGATAAAATGTCCTACCCCCCGCCGGCCCTCAGTCCTGCGCCATTTCGCGCGCAAGTGCCTGATCGCCGGGTACTTCGCTGGCGGCCAGGGCAGCGGCAACGCCCGCGCGGTCGGCCTCGCTGCGGTTCTGGCTCAACTTGCGCTTGCCCTCGATGCGCGTGATCGGCAGGCGCAGGCCAACGATGCCGCGCAGCATCCCCTCGACATAATCGCGCGGCGCGTCGGCCACCGCCCAGCGCTCGGCCCGGCCCGCCTCATGCGTGTCGGTCAGCGCGCCAAGCAGGTCGAGCAGGCGGTCCTTTTCGTCGAAGAACTCGGGCGTGCCATAGGCATGGACCGCCACATAGTTCCACGTCGGCACCACCCTGGGGTCGGCCTGCTTCGAGGGATAGAACGAAGGGCTGACATAGGCGTCCGGCCCCGAAAACAGCGCCATGGCCTCGCCCTGCGGCGGCAGGCGCCACTGCGGATTAGGCCGCGCCAAATGGCCATACAGCGTGCCCAAAGGCCCCTCGTCGGCCACCAGCAGCAGCGGCAGGGGCGTGGCCACCAGCCCCTGCGCGGTGGCCGTCACCAGATTGGCCAGACGCACCTGCACCATCGTCGCGTGCAGGCGGGGCAGGTCCTCCTCGCGGAAGGGGGGCGGGGCGTACATCAGCGTCTCCGGAGCAAAGCAGGAAGACCTTCAAGCATGGCAGCCCTGCGCAGGCAACCCGCACGCTTTGACGCAGCCGGGCTTGCGCGCGGCGGTCGGGGCCCTATGTCCGCCCCTTCAGGAGACGCCACCCTTGCGCACCAGATTGAGCATCTGCCGGAAGAAACGGGCCTACCCCGACGAGGCCAGCGCCATAGCAGCCGCGCTGCAGGCCGACATCACGCTGCGCCCCTATCGCTGCGAGCGCTGCTTCCAGTACCACCTGACCAGCCGCACCAAGGGCAAGCGGATCCCCCGCCTGCCCGTGTGATGCGGCCGCCAGCTCAGGGGCAGGGGTCGGGATACTGGCGCTGCACCTCCTCGATGGCCTTGATCGCCTCATCGGGAATGGCCACCAGGCTGCCGTCGATGTCGGCGGCCAGCTGCTCCATGCTGGTCGCGCCAATGATCGAGCTGGTCACGAAATCGCGCGAATAGACAAAGCCCAGCGCCAGCGCCTCGGGCGTCAGGCCAAAGGCATGGGCGATGCCCAGATAGCGTGCCACGGCATCGGGCTGCTGGGGCACCAGATAGCGCGGGAAATTGGTCGATACCGCCCGGCGCGAACCGGCCGGCACCTGCCCGCCCAGATATTTGCCCGAGAGGAACCCGGCCGCATAGGGCGAATAGGCCAGCAGCCCCACATCCTCGCGCAGGGAGAATTCGGACAGGCCGATCTCGTACACACGGTTGAGCAGGTTATAGGGGTTCTGGATCGAGGCGACACGCGGCAGGCCCTTCTCGCGCGCGAGGCGCAGGAATTCGGCCACGCCCCAGGGCGTCTCGTTCGACACGCCAAAGGCGCGGATCTTGCCCGCCTTCACCAGCCCGTCCAGCGCCTCGAGCGTTTCCTCGATGGGCACCGTCTCGGGCGCGTCAGCCAGCGCCGTGAACCCGCGCCCGCCAAACTTGGGCACATTGCGGTCGGGCCAGTGCAGCTGGTACAGGTCGAGGTAATCGGTGCGCAGGCGGCGCAGGCTGTCCTCGATGGCGCGTTCGATATTGGCCCGGTCGAGCCGGTTGTTACCCCCGCGCACCCCGCCCATGAACGAAGGGCCAGCCACCTTGCTGGCCAGCACGATCTGCGATCGCCGGCCCGATGCGGCAATCCAGCTGCCAATGTAGCTTTCGGTGTTGCCCCGGTTCTCGGGCGTGCTGGGCGTGGTGGGGTACACCTCGGCGGTGTCGAGGAAATTGATGCCGCGATCGAGCGCGTAATCGATCTGGGCATGGGCCTCGGCCTCGCTGTTCTGCGAGCCCCAGGTCATGGTGCCAAGACAGATCGCGCTGACCTGAATGTCTGTACGGCCAAGCGGACGATAGGCGATATCGGTCATGTGCGTTCCTGCGGGGGGTTAAATGTCAGGGGCGTTTACGGCGCCCCAGATAGGCTGACCAATGAAGGTTTCCAATAAGCGCGCGGGTTTGCAAGGTGGCATCTCTCCGGCCTGCGGATGGCATGGCCCTTTTCAGCAGCACTTGCCGCCGTTCTTGCCGCCATAGCGGGCCTCCTGCCGGTCGCGGAAGAATTGCGCGCGGCTCATGGCCGGCCGGTCAGGGTGGTGGGCGGTCATGTGGCGCACATAGGCCTCGTAATCGCCCAGCCCCACCATGGCGCGCGCCATCGCTCTCAAGGTGGCCAGCCCCTTGCCCAGCGCGCCGCTCATTCGGCCAGCGCCATGGCGGGCGGCGGGGCTTGCGGTCAAGGCGGCGGCGGGTTCAGCCCGGCCCGGCGACCCCGCCCTGCACCGCGCCGACATGCGCCTCGCCGCGCGCCGCCGCCAGA
>DATMUT010000555.1:0-3469 GCA_035563755.1 Novosphingobium sp. | reverse complement strand
CGTGGCAGCAATGGCGTTGTCAATCAGATGGCCGATCGCCCGGTCGAGCCGGCGCGGATCGCCGGTCATGCGGCCCGCCCCCCGGTCGCCGCGCAGGTCGAAATTCAGCCCCGCATCCAGAATGCGCTGCCGGCGCTCCTCGACCATGCGGGTCACGAAAGGCAGCACCTCGATCTCCTCGGCGGCCAGCGGCAACATGCCTGCCTCGCTTTGCGACAGGTCCAGCACATTCTCGATCTGGTCCGACAGGCGCGCGACCGAAGTCAGAATAGCCGAGACATATTCGTGGCCCGATGGCGTCAACTCGCCGCCCAGTCCCGTTTCGAGCAGTTCGGCAAAACCGCCAATGCTTGTGAGGGGCGTGCGGAATTCATAGCTCATATTGGCCAGGAAACGGGTTTTGAGCTGGTCGGCCTCGACCAGCGCGGCGTTGCGCTCGCGCAGCGCCTCCTCGGCCTTTTGCGCATCGGTAATGTCGAGCACCGTGAGCAGCCCGTTGCCATCGGGCAGCGGCACGCCGGCAAATTCCAGAATACGCCCGTCGGCCATCTGCACCCGCCCGCCGGTCTGCCGCCGCTCGAGCGTGGCCGCGCGCACCACATCGCCCACCTGCCGCGCCAGCGGGGGCCGCGCCAGCCGCGCCCCCACCTTGTCGAGCAGTTTCGAGATGTGCGGATGGGTGTCGAGAAAATCGGCCTCCAGCCCCCAGACACTGGCGAACAGACGGTTCCACAACTGCATCCGCCCGTCGGGCGCAAACACGCCCACCGCCTCGAACAGGCTGTCGAACGTGGCGGTGCGGGTGCGCAGCAGCGTGTCGCGCATGGCCGATATGCGCAAGGTCTCGGTCCGGTCTTCGACCACCAGCAGCAGGCCACCGTCGGGAATGGGCTGGGCCACCACGCGCAGATGCGTGCCATCCGAAAGCGGCCAGGCCTCTTCCTGCGCGGTGCTGGCGGCAAACCAGCCCGCCTTCTCGCGCCGCCATGCCGGGTAATCGCGCATTTCGGGCACGCGCCCGCCATCGCGCGCGGCGTCGAGCAGGCGGTCGAAATCGGGCGCGTGCAGCACATCGCCCGGCCCCAGCGCCAGCAGGCGCTGAAACGTCTGGTTGGCAAAGGTCAGGCGGCGCTGCCCGTCGAACTGCGCCACGCCCGAGGACAACAGGTCGAGCATCGAGCGCTGCGCATCGCGGAAGGCACGGAAAGCGCGGGCCTGCACCTCCATCTCCTCGATGTCGATGGCATAGCCGGCCACCCCCTCAGCCCCCAGCGGCAGGTCGGTCACGCGCAGGGCGCGGCGCTGCCCGTCGATGGTTACGCTCACCACGCGCTCGACCGGGCGGCCCGCGCCAGCCGCCTCGCGCGCGACATCGGCCGGGCTTTGCCCGTCAACGCGCTCGACCAGTTCGGTGCCCGCCTCGACCACGGCCATGGCATCGGCCGCGCCCACAGCGCGCACATAGGCCGAATTGACCAGCCGCAGCGCTCCTGCCGGTTCGCGGAACCACATGGGGATGGGCGCCGCCTCGATCAGCCCCACAAGCGCGGTGAATTCGGCGCGGGCGCGCTGGGTCTCGGCGCGCAGGGCGGCCAGCTCAGTCTCGCTGTCGCTGGCGTCGAGCACCCACACTTGCGCAGCGCCCCCCGGCCCCACCTGCGGATCGGCCTGCGCCCCGCGCAGCGCCAGCGTGCGGCGCGAGCCCAGCGGGCGCAGCGACAGGCGAAACCGCCGCCCGGCGCGCTGCGCGCCCAGCACCGCCTCACTCAGTTCGGCCAGTTGCGCGGCCGGCAGGCCCCGCCCGCGCCGCTCATCGCCCGCCAGTTCGCTCAGATATTGCGGCAGCGCGTCAAAGCCCAGCCATTGCGCCAGCCTTTGCGGCCCCTCGATCCGGCCATCGGCGCGCACCAACAGCAATTGCGCCGGCGATTGATCCACCAGCCGGGCCAGCCGGCGCCTTTCGCGCTGGGCGGCCTCGCCGGCGCGGGCGCGCAAATGGGCCGCAGCCACGGCGCCTGCCGCAACCACCGTCCAACCCGCCAGCATCAGGCCCAGCAGCACCATAGCTGTCGTCGAAAGCGTCATCCCCTGTTGGCTAGGCGCAGAGGCGCGCAAATTCAAGCAACTGCGCCGCGCCAGCCCCGGCAAAATGCCCATCCACGCAAAAAGGGGCGCCCCGGCCAGCGGAGCGCCCCTTTTTGCCGGCCAAAGCAGGAGGGCACGCCCCCTGCCCCGTGCACGATCAGTAGCGGTAGTGGTCGGCCTTGAACGGGCCAGCCTGCGGCACGCCAATGTAATCGGCCTGCTTCTGCGAGAGCGTGGTCAGCTTCACGCCCAGCTTTTCAAGATGCAGCGCGGCCACCTTCTCGTCCAGATGCTTGGGCAGAACGTACACGTCGTTCTTGTATTCGCCCGCCTTGGTGAACAGCTCGATCTGGGCCAGCGTCTGGTTGGTGAACGAGGCGCTCATCACGAAGGACGGGTGGCCGGTGGCGCAGCCCAGGTTCACCAGACGGCCCTTGGCCAGAATGATGATCTGCTTGCCATCGGGGAAGGTGACCAGGTCAGTGCCCGGCTTCACCTCGTTCCAGGCATAGTTCGACAGGCCCGAAATCTGGATCTCGCTGTCGAAGTGGCCGATGTTGCACACGATCGACATGGGCTTCATCGCGGCCATGTGCTCGGCGGTGATCACGTCCTCGTTGCCGGTGGCGGTCACGAAAATGTCGGCGCGCTTCACGGCCTCTTCCATCGTGACGACTTCATAGCCTTCCATCGCGGCCTGCAGCGCGCAGATGGGGTCGATCTCGGTGACCATCACGCGGGCGCCGCCATTGCGCAGCGAAGCGGCCGAGCCCTTGCCCACGTCGCCGAAACCGGCAACGCAAGCGACCTTGCCGGCCAGCATCACGTCGGTCGCGCGGCGGATGGCGTCGACCAGCGATTCCTTGCAGCCATACAGGTTGTCGAACTTCGACTTGGTCACGCTGTCGTTCACGTTGATCGCCGGGAAAGGCAGCTTGCCGTCCTTGGCGATGTGATACAGGCGGTGCACGCCCGTGGTCGTCTCTTCCGAAACGCCGCGAATGTTCTTCACGCTCTCGGTCAGATAGCCCGGCTTTGCCTTGAGGAAGGCATTGAGCGCACGCACGAACTCGATTTCCTCGGCGTTGCTGGGCTCGAACAGCTTCTCGCCCGCCTCGACGCGCGCGCCCCACAGGGCGAACATGGTGGCATCGCCGCCATCGTCCAGGATCATGTTGGCGGTGGTTTCATCACCCCAGTCGAAGATGCTGCCCACGTAATCCCAGTAGTCGGCCAGCGATTCGCCCTTGATGGCGAAAACCGGAATGCCCTGCGCGGCGATGGCGGCAGCGGCGTGGTCCTGCGTCGAGAAGATGTTGCAGGTGGCCCAGCGCACTTCGGCACCCAGCGCCACCAGCGTCTCGATCAGCACGGCCGTCTGGAT
>DATMUT010000554.1:0-4979 GCA_035563755.1 Novosphingobium sp. | reverse complement strand
GGGTATGACAACAACCTGTGGGGCAGCGCGCCCGCGCCATCCGACACCTATCTGTGGCTGCGCGCCTTGCCCTATGCCGATCTGCATGTGGGCCATTGGCGGGCCTTCGTGCAGCCGGTCATCGCCACGTCGGTGGGGGTGGAGCCTGCCGCCAGCGGGGTGGACGAGACCGGTTTCGACATGCTTCAGGCCTTTGTCGAGGCCGATTATGGCAAGCTGCGGCTGCGCGCCGGGCGGCAGATGGTTTCGCTGGGCACCGAGCGGCTGGTGGGCACGCGCTATGGCCCCAACGTGCCGCTGGCCTTCGACGGGGTGAGCGCGCGGGCAGCCATCGGCAAGGCCAGCATCAGCCTTCTGGCGCTGCGGCCGGTGCAGCCCGGCACGGCCAGCCTTGATGACCATACATCCTCGGCCAAGGCGCTGTGGGGCCTCTATTCCACCTTGCCCGAGCTGGACCTCTATTACCTGGGCTATCGCAACAATCGGGCAAGCTGGGCGGGCCTGAAGGGCATCGAGACGCGCCACACCCTTGGTGCGCGCTGGTACGCCCGGCGGGGCGACTGGCACTGGAATGTCGAGGGGGCCTATCAGTTCGGGCGCTTTGCCGGGGGCGCGATCTCGGCCTGGACGCTGGGTACCGAGGCGGGGCGCGGATTCCCCAACTTGTCCCTGCGGCCCGACCTGACCTTGCGCGCCAATGTGGTGAGCGGCGATGGCAATGCGGCGGATCACCGGCTGGGCACGTTCAATGCGCTCTTTCCCAAGGGCAAGTATTTTGGCGAACTCTCGCCCATCGGGCCGAGCAATATCCTGAACATTCACCCCGCGCTGGGCCTCACCCTTGCGCCCGGCGTCTCGGCCGGTCTCGCGGCGGCGGCCTATTGGCGCTATTCCAGGGCCGACGGGATCTATGACATTCCGGGCAATCTGCTGCGCGGTGCGGGCAACAGCCGGGCGCGCTTCATCGGCACCGAGGTCGAGGCCAGCCTTGCCTGGCAGGCCACGGCCGAGCTGGCGCTGTCGGCCTCGGTATCCACTTTCTCGGCCGGCAGTTTCATCCGCGAGACCGGCAGCGCGCGGCCGATCCACATGTTCGGCCTCGAGAGCAACTTCCGTTTCTGATGCGCGTGTCTTTTCCAGAATCTCGAAAAGCGGGGCCAAATTTATGCAGATGGTTCGCACCCCGCCAAACTGTCAGACCTTTTCGCGAAACATCCCCTGCAACCGAAAAGAGAGAGCCATGTCCGACCAGATGCCCGATACCAAGCCTGCATCCATCGCATTGCCCAGCCTGCTGCTTGTGCTGTCGGCAACCACGGGCCTTGTCGATGCGGCATCGGTGCTGGGCCTTGGCAAGGTGTTTACCGCGAACATGACCGGCAATGTGGTGTTCCTGGGCTTTGCCGCGGCGGGCACTGCGGGCTTCAGCTTTGGCCCGGCCTTGTTGGCGCTGGGCGCTTTCATGCTGGGGGCCTGGGGTGCCGGGCGATTGGCGCGGTCGCATGCCGACAGGCCGCTTGGCCGCTGGTTGCTGCGCGCCGCGCTGGCCGAGGCGGGGCTGCTATGGGTGGCTGCCTTTGTGGCGCTGGGCATCGATGTTGGAGCGCAGGCGCCCGAAGCCAGTGTGCTGGCCGTGATCGCGCTGACGGGTCTTGCGATGGGCCTGCGCAATGCCACAATCCGGCAGCTCAAGGTGCCTGACCTGACCACCACCGTGCTCACCCTGACCATCACCGGCATTGCCGCCGACCAGACCGGCCGCGCCAGCCCCAATCTGGCGCGGCGGCTGGGCGCGGTGCTGGCCATTTTCGCGGGCGCCACAATCGGCGCGTTGTTGCTCCGGTTTGCAGGACTCGCTTGCCCTCTGGCACTGGCTGGTGCCATCGTGCTGGGCGGTACGATTGCCTTTCTGTGTCACCCCGCATCAGCCAAGCCGCACGGTGGCTGAGCGTCCCATGCTTTCTGTCGCCGGGTGTACGTGCGCGGCGCAAGCAAAAGAGAAAAACAATGACCACTGACAGCAAGTGCCCGTTTCATGCCAATCCGGTTCGCTCGCTCACCGGGCGCACCAACCGCGACTGGTGGCCCAACCAGCTAAGCCTCGACATTCTGGCGCAAGGCGGCAAGGACCCCAGCCCGATGGGGGCCGGCTTTGACTATGCGGCGGCCTTTGGCGCGCTCGATCTGGCCGCGGTCAAGGCCGATCTGCACGCGCTGATGACCGACAGCCAGCCCTGGTGGCCGGCCGACTATGGCCATTACGGGCCGTTCTTCATCCGCATGGCCTGGCACTCGGCCGGCACCTATCGCTCGGGCGACGGGCGCGGCGGCGCGGGGGCCGGGCAGCAACGCTTCGCCCCGCTCAATTCCTGGCCCGACAACGGCAATCTCGACAAGGCGCGCCGCCTGTTGTGGCCGATCAAGGCCAAGTATGGCGCGGCGCTTTCGTGGGCGGACCTGATGATTCTGGCGGGCAATGTCGCCATCGAGTCGATGGGCGGCCCGATCTTCGGTTTTGGCGGCGGCCGGGCCGACGTGTATGCGCCCGAGACGGACGTGTACTGGGGCACCGAGCAGCAGTGGGTGGGGCAGGGCGCGCAGACCCGCATCCAGCCCGACAAGGACATGGATCTGGAAAGCCCGCTGGCCGCGATCCAGATGGGCCTCATCTACGTCAACCCCGAGGGGCCGGGCGGCAACAGCGATCCGGTTGGCTCGGCCCGCGACATCCGCGAGACTTTCGCGCGCATGGGCATGAATGACGAGGAAACCGTGGCGCTGACCGCGGGCGGCCACACCTTTGGCAAGGCTCACGGCGGGGGCGATGCCGGCAAGGTGGGCGCCGAGCCCGAAGGCGCCGACATTGCCCAGATGGGGCTGGGCTGGATTTCGACCCATGGCACCGGGATGGGCGATGATGCCATTACCTCGGGTATCGAGGGCTCGTGGACTCCAACGCCCATCACATGGGACATGAGCTACTTCGACATGCTGCTCGACCATGAGTACGAGATCGTGAGCAGCCCGGCCGGCGCGCATCAGTGGCAGCCGGTGGGCAACCCGCCCGAGACGCAGGCCCCCGGCGCTCACAGCCCCGACCGGCATGTGCCCACCATGATGACCACCGCCGACATGGCCATGAAGGTCGATCCGGCCTATCGCCGCATCATGGAGGCATATCGCGCCGACCCGGCCTTGTTTGCCGATGCCTTTGCCCGCGCATGGTTCAAGCTGACTCACCGCGACATGGGGCCGCGCGCCCGCTACCTTGGCCCCGATGTGCCGGCCGAGGAGCTGATCTGGCAGGACCCGCTGCCCGCGCCCCGCTTTGCCCCGCTGGGCGATGCCGATGTGGCCACGTTGAAGGCCAAGATCGCGGCCAGCGGCCTCTCGGTGGCCGATCTGGTGCGCACGGCATGGGCCTCGGCCTCGACTCACCGCGTGACCGACCATCGCGGCGGCGCCAATGGCGCGCGCATTCGCCTGGCGCCGCAAAAGGACTGGGCGGCCAACGAGCCTGCCGAACTGACCCGCGTATTGGCGGTGTATGAAGGCATTGCCGCGGATTTCGGCGATGTCTCGCTGGCGGACCTGATTGTGCTGGGCGGCTGTGTGGGTATCGAGATGGCGGCCCGCGCGGCCGGGCACGATCTGGAAGTGCCCTTCACGCCGGGCCGGGTCGATGCCAGCCAGGAGCAGACCGACGCCGAGAACTTCGCCTGGCTGGAGCCGCGCGCCGATGGCTTCCGCAACTGGCTGGGCGCGGACTTCCCGGTGCCGACCCCGGCGTTGCTGGTCGACAAGGCGCAGTTGCTGGGCCTTTCGGCGCCCGAGATGACGGTGCTGCTGGGCGGCTTGCGGGTGCTGGGCGTCAACCACGGCGGCGATCGGCGCGGCGTGCTGACCGACCGGCCCGGCACGCTCTCGACCGACTTCTTCGTCAACCTGCTCGACATGGGCACGCAGTGGAAGCAGGCCGAGGAGGACCTGTTCATCGGCGTTGACCGGGCCAGCGGCGAGGAGAAATGGACCGCGAGCCGGGTCGACCTGACCTTTGGCTCGAACGCGCAGTTGCGCGCCCTGTGCGAGGTCTATGCCGCCAGCGACGGGCAGGAGCGCTTCCTGGCCGACTTCATCGCGGTATGGGCCAGGCTGATGGATGCCGACCGTTACGAACTGGCCTGAGGCATGGCGCCCTGCGGAGCGGGTCTTCGCAGGGCATTGCCGCAGTTGGGGGGCATCACATGGCCACGGTATCGATGCGGATGTCGCCCGTCAGCGTCTTGTGGACCGGGCACCTGTCGGCCACCTCGTGAAGGCGGGCCAGTTGTTCGCCGGTCAGCAGCGGCCCGGTCAGGGTCACGCTCTTGCGGAAGCGGTCGTGCGGGGTGGTTTCGCCGGCAGCCAGCATCCTGGTGTGCTCGACCGTCACGCTCACATGTTCGAGCGGCCAGCCCTGCTGGCGGGCGTACCAGCGCAGCGTAATGGCCGTGCATTCGCCCAGCGCCGCGGTCAGCAGGTCGAAGGGCGAGGGGCCAAGATTGGCGCCGCCTTGCGCGACCGGCTCGTCGCCCAGCAGGTGATGGCCGGCCACCTCGATGGCGACGGCAAGGGGGCTGCCCTGCGCATCATCGATGCGGGCGGTGGTGTGGTTGGCCATGGTGTGGGGCTTCCTGCGTGGGGGTTAGCGGGGGGCGGAGGGCTGCTGGCCCGGCGCCAGCGTCATCACATCCTGCCAGTCGGGGTGGCTGACATAGCGCGCCCGCACATAGGGGCACAGCGGAAGGATGCGAAAGTGCCCGGCGCGCGCATCGGCAATCAGGAAATCGACAAGCGCCGCGGCTACGCCGGTGCCGCGCAGGGCCTCGGGCGCGCCGGTGTGGTCTGCGCTGACAAGGCCCGGCCCGCGGTGCGTATAGGTCAGTTCGGCCAGGGCATCGATGCCGGCAACGCGGCCCACATAGCGGCCGTGGCGGGGG
>DATMUT010000553.1:0-8920 GCA_035563755.1 Novosphingobium sp. | reverse complement strand
CGCAATGCCATATTGGCCCGCACCGCGCAGGTTCAGGCCCCGTTGGCGCAGTGCCCGCATCCGGGCCAACACCGAAAAGAAGTCATGAAGATACACAAGCTGATTACCGACACGCAGACGCTGAGCGAACTGTGCGCACGTCTTGCCAAGGCCGACTTCATCTGCGTGGACACCGAGTTCATGCGCGAGAGCACCTACTGGCCCGAGCTGTGCCTCATCCAGATTGCCGACGCGAACGAGGCCGCCGCCATCGACCCCAAGGCGCCCGACCTTGACCTCTCGCCCCTGCTCGACCTGCTGGTCGACAACGAGGAGGTGCTCAAGATCTTCCATGCCGGCGGGCAGGATGTGGAAATCATCTACAACCTGACCGGCAAGACGCCCCACCCCATCTTCGACACGCAGATCGCCATGATGGCCGTAAGCCAGAGCGAGCAGATCGGCTATTCGAACCTGGTCGAGAGCTGGCTGGGCTTCACCATCGACAAGGGCGCGCGCTTTACCGACTGGTCGCGCCGCCCGCTCACCGACCGGCAGATCGAATATGCCATCGGCGACGTCACGCATCTGGCCAAGATCTTCCCGCGCATTCTCAAGCGGTTGATCAAGACAGGGCGCGGCCACTGGCTCGACGCCGAGATGGAAAAGCTGGCCGACCCCGACAATTACCGCAACGATGCCGGCAGCGCCTGGCTCAAGATCAAGGCGGTGGGGCGCAACCCGGCCATGCTGGGCCGGCTCAAGGCGCTGGCGTCGTGGCGCGAATACGAGGCGCAGGACAAGAACATCCCGCGCGGCCGCATCGCCCGCGACGAGACGCTGGCCGACATCGCCAGCCACCCGCCCAAGGTGCAGGCCGACCTGGCCAAGGTGCGCGGCCTCTCGCCGGGGTGGAAGGACAATGAGATCGGCAAGCGCCTGATGCAGGCGATCGAGGCCTCGAGCCCGCTGACCGAGGAGGAAATGCCCCCGCGCGCGCCGCGTGGCGCCCCGCTGGGCAAGGAAGGCGCGCTGGTGGCCGACCTGCTCAAGCTGCTGCTCAAGATCCGCGCCCGCGAGATCGACGTGGCCGCCCGCCTGCTGGCCCGCAGCGACGAACTGGAGCTGCTGGCAGCCGGCGTGCGCAAGGACCTGCCCATCCTCGAAGGCTGGCGCCGCGAGGTGTTTGGCAGCGACGCGCTCGATCTGGTCGAAGGCAAGCTGGCCTTTGCCGTGGTCAAGGGCCGGCTGAAGATGACTCACAGCGACGAGTTGCAGGACGGCGCCGCCGCGCCGGAGTCCGGTGAAGACGCTGGCGACGGCGCTGGCGAAGAAGCCTCGACCGAGGTGGCGGACGAGGAATGAGCGTCTATCAGCCGACGCTCAAGCAGCTGCAATATCTGGTCGCGCTGCACGAACACGGCCATTTCGGCCGCGCGGCCGAGGCGTGCTTTGTCTCGCAGTCGACGCTGTCGGCGGGGCTGCGCGATCTGGAAACGCTGCTGGGCGTCGTGCTGGTGGAGCGCACGAAGCGCAATGTGCGCTTCACCCCGCTGGGCAATGCGGTGGTGGCCAAGGCGCATCGTATTTTGCGCGAGGCCGAGGAGCTGTCGGACCTCATCCACTCCTCCTCGCAGCCGCTTTCGGGCGAGATGCGGATGAGCGTGATCCCCACGATCGCGCCCTTCCTGCTGCCGCGCATGTTGCCCCGGCTGCGGCGCGAGCGGCCCCATCTGCGGCTCTTCCTGCGCGAGGAGCCATCGGCGCAGGCCATCGAATCGCTGCATCACGGGCGGGCCGATTGCGTGCTGCTGGCCCTGCCCTTTGCCACGGGCGAGGTCGAGAAGGAGACGATCGAGCTGGACGCGCTGTTCGTCGCCTTCCCCAAGGACGACCCGCGCGACCCGCCCGAGGAAATCCTGCCCTCGATGATCGAGGAAAACCGGCTGCTGCTGCTCGAAGATGGGCACTGCCTGAAGGATCACGCGCTGGCCGCGTGCAACCGGCCTGAATTGCGCGCGTCGGCCACAATGATCGGCACCTCGCTGCACACGCTGGTGCAGATGGTCGACAATGGTCTGGGGCTGACGATGCTGCCTGAAATGGCGCTGGATGCGGGGATTTTGAACGGCACGAACGTGGTCGCCCGCCCGCTGCGATCAGACACTGCCAACCGCGAAATCGCGCTGGTGTGGCGCCGCAACAGCCCCCGCGCGGACGAGTTCCGATTACTCGCCGAAGAACTGCGCGCCGGATAGCCGGCGCGCAAGCCAGATCAGGCAGGCAAAAGCCGGATCAGTGGATCAGGCCGATCAGTGGATCAGGAATGTGCCGATTGTGTGCAGGCCCACGCTGACCGAGCTGAACAACGCAAAAAGCCCCAGCCAGCCCGAGAGCAGCGCGACGGAACGAGAAGACGCAATACGAGTGCGAATCACCATAGCCAAAGCATCCTTTCCCCACCAACGAAGGAAGCCAAAGTTTGCCCCGGTCATCCTTCCAAGTGTTTATTACATATTGTGACAGTATGCACCTTAATCCATGTGTTTCAAGCCCACTCGCAAATAATCCCAGCCGGTGACCAGAGTGAGCGCGGCGGCGGCCCAAAGCGTTGCAAAACCAACACTATATGGGCTGATCCAGCCACCGGTAAACGGCACCGACCAGCCCGGAACGCCGCCCATGAGAATCAGGCTGCCCAGGGCCACCATCTGAAAGGTGGTTTTCCACTTGGCCAGCTGCGACACCGGCACCGACACCTTGAGCCCGGCCAGAAACTCGCGCAGGCCCGACACCGCGATCTCGCGCAGCAGGATGACCAGCGCGGCGATCACATGCACGCCAAAGATCATTCCCTTGCCCGTCAGCACCAGAATGACCGCGGCCACCATGATCTTGTCGGCAATGGGATCGAGGAAAATGCCCAGCTTGCTCACCGCACCTTGCGCGCGGGCCAGATAGCCGTCGAAATAATCGGTGATGCCCATCAGGCAGTAAACGCCATAGGCCAGCACATACCCCCAGTGCCAGGCGGGCCACCATAACAGCCAGACCAGCACGGGAACCGTGAAAATACGCGACAGGGTGAGGATGTTGGGCAAGGTCAGCATGATCGAATCGCCATAGCCGCGAATGGCTTCACGAAAAAGGCGTCGCAAAAAAGTCAGTGCTTGCCCTTGCCGTGGGGGCCACAGGCGTTAGATCGTGCGCGGCACAGGGGGCCCGAAAGCGACAATTATGACCACATCCACTCACCTGTTGCGCCGTCGGCGGTTCCTGCCGCTGTTCGTGACGCAGCTGCTGGGCGCGTTCAACGACAACCTGTTCAAGAACGCCATCGTGTTCTTCATGGTCTATGCCGTGTTCAGCTCGGACAAGGACGAGGCCACCTTCTCCGCGATCGCCTCGGGCCTGTTCATCCTGCCCTTCTTCCTGCTCTCGGCGCTGGCCGGGCAACTGGCCGACATGCGCGACAAGGCGCGCATCATCCGCTGGGTCAAGCTGGCCGAGATCGGCATCATGACAGTGGGCGGCGGCGGCCTGCTGCTGGCCTGGCAGCATGTGGCGGTCGATGCGGTGGCCATACCCATGATGATGCTGGCGCTGTTCGGCATGGGGGTTCATTCCACATTCTTCGGGCCGATCAAATACGCCATCCTGCCCCAGCACCTTCAGGCCGGCGAGATCCTGGCCGGCACGGGACTTGTCGAGGCAGGCACCTATCTGGCCATTCTGGCGGGCACCATTCTGGCCGGGTGGATCCCGGTGCAGTGGGCGGCCGGGGGCGTGGTGGTGGCCGCGCTGGTGGGTTATGCCGCCAGCCTGTCGATCCCGCCGGCCCCGCCGCTGATCGAGGCCCAACCGCTCGATTTCCATATCCTGCGCTCGTCGATCGCCCTGGTGCGCAACACCATGCAGGACCGGCGCGTGTATCTGGCGATCATGGCGATCAGCTTCTTCTGGACGGTGGGCGCGGTGTTGTTCATCGAGTTCCCGCCACTGGCCAAGAATGTGCTGACCGCCAGCAAGGAAGTGGCCAGCCTGTTCCTGGTGATCTTCTCGATTGGCGTGGCGCTGGGTTCGGTGTCGATCAATGCGCTGCTCAAGGGGCGGGTTTCGGCCCGGTATGCGCCGGCCTCGGTGCTGGTGATGGGCGCATTTGTCGTCGCCTTCGAGCAGGTTTGCGCGGCCTGGGAGCCCATGACGGGCGGCCATCTGCTGACTGTGGGTGAATTTCTGAGCCACCCGCTGGTGGTGCCGCTGCTGGGCACGCTGCTGGGCATTGCGGTGGCGGGCGGCATGTTCGTTGTCCCGCTCTACGCCTTCCTGACCAGCTTTGTGGCCAAGTCGCAAACGGCGCGCACCATTGCGGCCAACAACATCGTCAATTCAGGCGCCATGGTCATTGGCGCTGGCGTGGCCGTGGGGCTCAGCGGCCTGCACGTCACGATCATCCAGCAATTGCTGCTGGCGGCGGCCATGTGCGTGATCTCGGCCTGGCTGGGCTGGCTGCTCTATCGCGCCGAATGCCAGTGCGGCGCTGCCCCGCAACCTTGCGAGTGAGCGCCTACCAGGCCAACCGATGCCCGTTCAGCTGATAAACGTGGCCACCACGGCAAAGCAGGCGCAATAGGCAGTCAGGAAATCGCGCAGGTCGCGCCCGGTCAGACCCGACCATATGCCGCCCACCTGTCGCATCACGCGCCTTGCCTGCGCTGCATGGCCAATCGCTCCGGCTACGCCCTCGTTCCGAGCGTCGGACATGTTAGGCACTATCACAGGGCGCGGCAACATCTGCCGGAATGGGTGTCGCGCGCCCTCGTTCGTCAAGACCAGCCTGCGTTTCATGAGGGCGTTTTAACGATTTGTTAACCATTGCGGCAAGCGCCCCAACCAGCCCACGCCGTCCCATTTTGCGACATTCGCGCCGACCGCCCCGTTTCGGGACATCGCACGTCAGGTCGCCATGGTCAGAAACGCATTCTAGATCATGCACATGCCTGTCACACCTCAGACAGAGCGAGAATGTGCTCCCACTCCTCGGGCCGGACCACGCTGACCGACAGGCGCGAGAGGCGCAGCAATTCCATCTCGGCCAGCGCCGGGTCGGCCTTGATCTGCCGGAGCGTGACCGGGCGCTTCAACTTGCGCACCGGCTTGACCTTCACGCAGGCCCAGCGCCCCGTTTCGTCCGAGGGATCGGCAAGGCCCGACTGGCTGACCTGCGCAATCCCAACGATCTCGAGCCCGATGTTCGAGTGATAGAAGAAGAACAGGTCGCCCGGCTGCATCGCGCGCAGGTTGTTGGCCGCCCGGTGATTGCGCACCCCGTCCCATGTGCCCTCGCCCTCGGCCACCAGATCGTCATAGGAATAGGCATCGGGCTCGGACTTCATCAGCCAGAAATTATGGATTTTCGTCATGCGTATCGGCCCCAAATCGCCTAGGAAGGCGCTGTTGAGGCCAAGCTCATACCGACATCGCGAATACAGGACCACCCATGGACATTGCCGCCATCCCCGTTCTTTCACTGGCCGACGAGCCGGGCGCCTTTGCCAGCGCCATTGGCCGCAGTTTCCGCGAGCATGGCTTTGCGCTGGTGCGCGACCATGGCATCGACGCGGGCCTGATCGCGCGCGGCTGGGAGGCGACCCGCGCTTTCTTCGCCCTGCCCGTCGAGGAGAAGCGGCGCTATTACAACCCCGAGATTGCCGGCGCGCGCGGCTACACCCCCTTCAAGACCGAGATCGCCAAGGGCGCCAAACAGCACGACCTTAAGGAATTCTGGCACGTAGGCCGCGACCTGCCCGCCGGGCACCGCCTGGCCGGCGGCATGGCGCCCAACGTGTGGCCCGACCATCCCGCCGATTTCCGCGAGGTGTTCACCCAGCTCTACGCCCAGTTCGACGCGGCCGGCGCGCGCATCCTCTCGCGCATTGCGACCGATCTGGGGCTGGCGGCCGACTGGTTCGACGACCCCATCGCCGATGGTAATTCAGTGCTGCGCCTGCTGCACTATCCGCCGCTACAGGCCGATGAAGGCGGCGCCATCCGTGCCGGCGCGCATGAGGACATCAACCTCATCACCCTGCTGCTGGGCGCCGAGGAGGCAGGGCTCGAACTGCTGGGCAAGGATGGCCAGTGGCGCCAGATCGCCGTGCCCGAGGGGGCGATGGTCATCAACATTGGCGACATGCTGCAGCGCCTGAGCAACCATGTGCTGCCATCGACCACGCATCGCGTGCGCAACCCGGATGCCGCGCGCGCCGCGCACAGCCGCTATTCGATGCCGTTTTTCCTGCATCTGCGCAGCGATTTCGAGTTCCGCACCCTGCCGCAATGCGTAAGCGCGCAAAATCCCGACCGCTATCCGGTCTCGATCACGGCTGACGATTACCTGACCGAGCGCCTGATCGAGATCGGCTTGCTGAAGAAGAAGTGAGGGCGCGCGGCCCTCACCCCAATCAGACCCCAAAAAGAGGGGGGCGACGTGCTTGACGCCGCCCCCCAGTTGGGCTCCTCAGAAGGCCACCGTACCCGAGAACACGACCGTGCTGCCCGAGATGGATGAACCATCCTTGGTTGAAGAGAAATTGGGTTGCAGATAGGCCGCCTTGGCCTTCGAGATGTCGGTGTCGACATAGGCAATGCCCAGCGTCAGCTTGCCCAGCGCCAGATCGGCGCCAATCATCCAGTCCCAATAGCTGCCCGTGGGCGCAACGCTGGTGCCGTTGGGCCCCAGCCCCGGATTGCCCCGCGAATAGCCCAGATGCGCCTTGGCGGTGATCGGCGTCTTGGGAATGCCCACGCTGCCATCGCCCCACAGGTAAAGGTTGTCATAGCCGCTGCCCTCGCGGCTTTGCGGCGTGTTGGACCAGTTACCCAGCGCCTGCTGCTTGGGCGCATAGGCCACGCCCACCAGCGCCTTGGCCGGGCCGACAACGGTGCTCAGCTTGACGAAGGGTTCGGCAAAGTCGGTCTTGGCGGCACCGCCCGGATACATGTACCAGGTCAGGCCCACATCGACCGTGACCGACCCGATGGGGCGGGCAAAACCGCCGATCAGGTCAAACTCGGTGTTAGAGCCGCCAAAAGTGCCCCAGCCGGCCAGATTGCTGCCCCAAACGCCGGCATAGGCGCCGCTCTTGTGCGTGACGGTGGCGCCGGCCTGAATGGCGATATGCTTGTTCGACTGCGACACGCCGCGCAGGCGATAGTCGCTGACCACGGCGGCGCTGCCGCTTATGGTGAAGGGCTTGACGGCCCCTTCGGCGGGGGCGGCCTCGTCGGCCATGGCGGGGGCGGCAGCCAGCGCCAGCGCTGCAGCCAAAGGCGAGGCTGCGCGACGGGCGAAACGAACCAGGCGGTTATGTGTCATTAAGTGGAACTCCTCCCTACAGAGACCGTTCCTCCTGCCCTGTCGGCATGGGCCATCCGTTGAGGCGAGCTTTGCAGATCGACCTGTGGGCCCGTGTGTCCGACAGGCACAGATTAGGGCCGCGCCCGTGTCGCGCCCTTTGCCCGATTGTAAGGAAATGTTGCCGGGGTCACGCGGCGCCCACGCGACAGCGCAACTGTGGCAATCCAGCCACAGTCGTCCTAGCCGCCGCGCAACAGCTGCACGCCCCAATCACGCTCGAACAGATAGAGCAACACGCGCGCGGCCTCTCCCCGCTCTCCGGTCAGTCCGCTGCCATTTTCCCTTTCGGCCCGCTCGATCAGCAGGCGGGCATCGTCATGGGCGATGGGCAGCAGGCGGGTGATCTGGTCAAGGCTGGCCACGCGAAAGGGCGTATCGCCCGACTGGCGCGTGCCCAGCAACTCGCCGCCGCCGCGCAGGCGCAGATCCTCTTCGGCCAGGCGGAAACCGTCCTGCGTCTCGCGCATCAGGGCCAGACGCTCGCGCGCCACTTCCGACAGGCTCTCGCCGCGCAGCAACAGGCACACCGACTTCTCGCTGCCCCGCCCCACGCGCCCGCGCAGCTGATGCAATTGCGCCAGACCAAAGCGCTCGGCCTGCTCGATCACCATCAGCGTGGCATTGGGCACGTCCACGCCCACCTCAATCACGGTGGTGGCCACCAGCAATTTCGCCTCGCCGCGGGCAAAGCGCTCCATCGCGGCGTCCTTGGCCTCTGGGCGCATCTGGCCGTGCACCAGCACCACATCCTCGCCAAAGCGCTGGGCCAGTTCGGCATGGCGCTGCTCGGCGGCGGCAAGGTCGGCGGTCTCGCTCTCGCGCACCATCGGGCAGACCCAATAGGCCTGCTGGCCGGTGGCGAAATGGCGCGACAAAGCGCCCACCACATCGCCAATCCGCTCGACCGCGACGACGCGCGTGTCGATCGCCTGCCGGCCGGGCGGCAATTCGTCGAGGCGGCTGACATCCATCTCGCCATATTGCGCCAGCGTCAGCGTGCGCGGGATGGGCGTTGCGGTCATCGCCAGGCAATGCGGCGTCTGCCGGCCCTTTTGCGTCAGCATCAGCCGCTGGCCCACGCCAAAGCGGTGCTGCTCGTCGATCACCACCAGCGCCAGATCGCGGTACTGCACCGCATCCTGAAAGATGGCGTGCGTGCCGACCACGATATCGATGCTGCCATCCATCAGGCCCATCAGCAGCCCCTCGCGCGCCTTGCCCTTGTCGCGGCCGGTCAGCAGGGCGATGTTGACGCCGGTGGGGCCGGCCATGCGGCGCAGCGTCTCGTAATGCTGGCGGGCCAGGATTTCGGTGGGGGCCAGCAGCGCGCCCTGCGCCCCCGCCTCGACCGCGATCAGCAGGGCGTTGAGCGCCACGACCGTCTTGCCGCTGCCGACATCGCCCTGCAGCAGGCGCAGCATCGGCGCGCTCTGGGCCAGATCGCCCTCGATCTCGGCAATCGAGCGGGTTTGCGCACCGGTCAAGGCAAAGGGCAGCGCCAGCTTGGCCCGCAGCCGCCCG
>DATMUT010000552.1:0-5065 GCA_035563755.1 Novosphingobium sp. | reverse complement strand
AATGGGTCCGTGCCTTTCGTCCTTGCGCAGGTCGGGCAAGGGCACGCGGCGGCCCTCCTCGCCGGCCAGCGGCGATCCGTCGGGCACAGAGATGGGCGATCCACGCCCGCCCTCGGGGTTGCCGGTGGCGTCGGCCAGAATGACGATCGGCGCCTGCAACCCTTTCGAGCCATGCACCGTCATCACCCGCACCAGATCGGGCGAGCGGCCCGCCTCGCGCTTGAGCTCGCCATCGCCGGCATCGAACCACGCGAGGAAGCCCACAAGGCTGGGCGTGGCGCTGGCGGCATAGGCGTGCGCCGCGTTGAGCATTTCGTCGAGCGGGTCGCCCGCCTCGCGCCCCAGCCGCGCCAGCAGCGAGCGCCGCGCCTCGAACGGCCCGACCAGCAGCCAGTGCATGAGCGCGGGCACCGGCTCGAAATCGGCACGGGCCAGCAATTCGCCCAGCAGCGCCACGCTGCGCACCACCAGCGGCGCATGGCTTTGGCGCAGATGCGCCCACAGCGGCACGCCCTGCGCCCGGTAGCCATGTTCGAGCAGTTGCTCCTGCGTCCAGCCCATGATGGGCGAGACCAGCAGCGCAGCCAGGTTGAGATCGTCGAAAGGCTGCGCGGCAAAGCGCAATGCCGCCACCAGATCGCGCACCGCCAGCGGCGCGCCCAGACGCAGCCGGTCGACCCCCGCCACCGGCACGCCCGCCGCATGCAAACGCGCCACGATCAGCCCGGCCAGTTCGCGCCGCTTGCGCACCAGAATCATCACGTCGCCCGGAGTTGCCGCGCGCGGGCCTTCCTCGGCCTTGCGGCCCTTGACCAGCGGGAAGCCGGTGTCGATCCACTGCTTTACCTGCCGGGCGATGCGGTCGGCCATCTCGCGCTCGGGCCGCGAGAGCCAGTTTTCAGCGCCTTCTTCGGCGGCCTCCTCGGCGTCCTCGCTTTCCTCGGTGCTGCCCACCGCGCGCCACAGCACGACATGGCCAGGCCGGTTCTGCCCCTCGTGCTGATCGGGCAATTGCGGCAGGCCAAACGATGCCGGCCCGACATGGGCAATCATCTGGTCAACGAATGCCAGCACTGGCGCGGCCGTACGGAACGACTGCTCCAGCCCCAGTTCGACGAGGCCAGAGACGGGGGCGCCAGCGCGCACGGCTTCGGCATTGGCCCTTGCGGTGCGCATGCGCTCGCGCACACGCACGCGGGCCGCCTCGAAATTCTCGGGGCTGGTGCCCTGAAAGCCAAAGATCGCCTGCTTGTAGTCGCCCACCACGAACAGCGTGCGCGGGTTATCGTGCCCGCCCTGCCCGGCAAAAAACTCCTCGGTCAGCGCCTCGATGATGCGCCATTGCGCGGCGTTGGTGTCCTGCGCCTCGTCAACCAGAATATGGTCAAAACGCCGGTCAAGCTTGTAGCGGATCCAGTCGGCCATGTCCGAGCGCGAGAGCAGGTCGGCCGCGCGCGCGATCTGGTCGTCGAAATCGATCAGCCCCTCGCGGGTCTTGGCCTCGTCCCAGGCCAGCGCAAAGGCGCGCCCCAGCGTCAGCGCCGGCGCCAGCCAGCCGGCCAGCTCCAGCTGCGCACGCAGGCTGCGCACCGCCTCGATCCGCTCGCCCACGCGGAAGCAATATTCGCCATAATCGGGCGCGACCTTCGACAGGTTCGCAAGATAGGTCGGCTCGGTCCCGGCACCAAAAATCGCGCGATGCAGCTCGTCCAGATTCGCCAGCCGCCCCGCCGGTTCGTCCGCCAGCCAGGCGGCAATGACATTTGCCTTTTTCTGGGCCGTGGCGGTCATCTGGCCCTTCTTGTCGGTCCAGCCCCTGCACGCCTCGAGCACCCAGCCCAGCGAGCGCACGTCGAACGCATCGTCGGCGCACATGGCCACCAGATCATCCTCGCCGGCATCAGCGCGCAGGCCCAGCATGGCATACACCCGCGGCTCCAGCGGCAATTGCCACGCGCCCGGCCCGAACCACAGCCCCCGCGCGCCTGCACAGCGCATCAGCCACGCCTCGACCTTGTCGGCCCCCATGCGCAGCGAGAGTGCCGCCACCGCATCGAGCAGCGCCGCATCCTCGCGCCCCTCGGCATCGAGCAGCAATTCGGCCAGCACCTGCCTGGCCAGCAGCGCCTTGTCGCGCTCCTCCATCGGCCTTGCGCCAGCACTCAGCCCCGCCTCCTCGGGAAAGGCGGCCAGCAGCCATTGCGAGAAGGCATGGATCGTATCGATGCGCAAACCGCCGCCCGGGCAGTCGAGCACCGCGGCAAACAGCGTGCGCGCCCGCGCCTGCACCTCGGGGGTGATGCCAGCGCCAATCGCGCCCAGCTCACGCCCCAGGTTCACCGGCTCGGCGCGCACCCAGCGGGCCAGCGTGGCGTTGATGCGCTCGGCCATTTCGGTGGCGCCCGCCTTGGTAAAGGTCAGGCACAAGATCTGCGAGGGGCTGACATGCGGCTCGAGCAACAGGCGCAGCACGCGCGAGGAGAGCACCTGCGTCTTGCCCGTGCCGGCGCTGGCCGACAGCCACACCGTGTCGGCCGGCGCCACCGCCAGCGCCTGATTGCCCGCCAGCGGATGCACGACCTGCGGGGCATGGCCCGGTTCCGTCACCTTGGCGCTCATGCCTCTTCCTCGTCGCCCAGCCAGCCGATCCACTCATCAAGGCGCATCAGCTGGTCGTAATCATTATAGCCCACCATGTCGGGGTGCAGCATGGCGGTAAACGGCTCGGACCCCAGCAGCCAACGCGCGATCGCCTGGCGCAGGAAGTCCTCGGTTTTTGGCAGGAAATCCTCGCGCGGAATGCCCGACTTGCGGCGGCCTTCGGGCACCGGCTCGTAAATATAGCCAAAGCCGTTTTCGCGCCCCTTGTCGCTGCCCAGCGACCAGTATTCAAAGCCGGTCGTCTCGCCGGCAATCTCGGTGCCGTCCTCGGCGCGAAACCGCCCGTCGCGCGCGATCAGCCCCAACAGGCCCAGCTGCAGCGCAAAACCTGCCGCCACCTTCTTGCCGCTGGGCGGGGTGCCGGTCTTGTAATCCACCATCGCCAGCGAGCCATCGGGCAGCCGGTCGATACGGTCGGCGCGGCCATGGATGCGGATGCCATCGACCATCATCTCACCGCGAATTTCGGTGGCCAGCACACGCCGCCCCTGCGCCATCATGCCCAGCACCTCGGCATCAATCCATTCCAGCGCCGCCAGCAGCCGCGGCCGCCACAGGCTGCGCGTCAAGGGATGCGCGCTCATCCGGTCGAGCACCGGCCCAGCGGTCCTGGCCAGTTCCCCCGGGCTCGCGCCAGCCTTGTGCCAGGCATCGAGAATCTCGTGCACCGCCGTGCCGCGCCAAGCCGGGCTGGGCTGCGCGTCGATGCCATCGAGGCTGGAGAGGCGGAGGATGGCATTGGCGTAAAAGCCGAAAGGATCGGCCCGCAACCCGTCGAGCGCAGTCACGCGGATGGGCACCCGGCGCTGCTCGGCGCTGGGCATGGGCGCCGGGCGCGGCGCTGGCGGCACATGGCGGCCCGCGTCGATCTGCCGCGCCAGCTCCACATAGCGCATGTCGCGATGGGCCTTGGCCAGCTTTTCACCCAGCATGGCCTGCACGCGCAGCACGAAGCGCGAGGGAATAACCGGCCCGCCCTCGTCGCGCGTGGCCCAGCTCATCACCACCTCGGGCGCGCCAAGGCAGCCGGCAAGGTCGTGCGCGGCAAGGCCAATGCGGAACTCGGCCCCCGGCACGCCCAGCTGGCGCAGCACCGCGGGCGGCAGCAGCGCATCGGGCTTGGGGCTGGCGGGCCACGACCCCTCGCTCAGCCCGGCGCAAATGACCAGATCGGCCCGCGTCATCCGCGCCTCGAGCAAGCCGTAGATGGCCACGCGCGGATGACCTCCCCAGGGCGGGCGCACCGCCACCCGGTCCATCGCCTCGCGCAGGGCCACGGCAATGTCGCGGCGGGGCAGCACCGTGCCCACCTCGCGCGCGGCCTCGCGCAGATCCTCGACAAAAGCCGAAAGCGAGCGGCCCGGCGCCTCCTCCCACAGCGGGTCGCCACAAAGCGCCTCGCCCGCCTCGATCAGCGCGTCCAGGCAGCCGGCCAGCGGCACCTCCTCGGGCAGCGCCATCAGCGGCGCCAGAACCGCCTCAACCCCGTCCCACCAGTCAAGCATGGGCGCGCGCGGGGCATCGGCCGGCGTGTCCTTGCGCAGGGCGCAGATCCGCTCGACCAGCGCGCGCAAAGGCGGCAGCCCGGCGCCCGGACGCGGCCCCCGCAGCCCCAGATCGAGCCGCCGCACATGGTCGAGCCAGGCCGCACGCCCGATCTCGCCGCGCACTAGCGGATGGCCCAGCAGCGCCACCATCGGCACCGGCGGCGCCTCCTCGGCCACCACTTCGGCCAAGAGCAACAGCAAGCGCCCGGCCGCCGTCTGCGGCAGCGGGCGGCCAGCGGTATCGTCGGCCTGAATGCCCCAGCGCCCCAGATGCGCCACCACGCGCCCGGCAAGGCCACGGTCGGGCGTGACCAGCGCCACGCGCCGCTCGGGCGTTTCCAGCGCCTCGCGCATCATCAGGGCGATGGCCTGCGCCTCCTCGCCGGGGTGGGCCGCCTCCATCAGCCGCACGCCCGACAGGCGGCGGCTTTTCTCGGGCAGCTCGCCCCAGCTGGCCGATGCCTGCGGCGGCAGGAACAGGCTGGAAATCGCCCTGCTGCGCTCGGGCGCGGCGGCGGCCATGCCCGCGCGGTGCCATTGCCGCACCTCGCCGCGGGCCACGCCCATGCGGTTCAGCAGCAATTTGAGGTGATATTGCGGATGGGTGGCCGCATCGGCCGGGCCAAAAGGCGCCTCGCCTGGGTTTTCGGCCATGCCGGCCCGGCCCAGCTCGTCCCACACCGGGTCGTCCAGCGCCAAGTCGAGGTCGGGCAGCACCACCGCCCCGCCCGGCAGGCCCGCCACCACCCGCAGCAACCGCGCCAGCGCCGGCGAGGCGCTGGTCACGCCCACCGCGACGATGGGATAGGGCGGCGGATTTTCGGCCCACACGCGCGCGGCGTGATCGAACAGCAGGT
>DATMUT010000551.1:0-2561 GCA_035563755.1 Novosphingobium sp. | reverse complement strand
ATGCGCCGCTGCTGGCCGACCTGCCGATGGTGCGCAAGCTCGAGCTGAACGGGGCTGTGCGCCAGACGCATTACAGCCGCTCCAGCCCGGGCCTGTCCTCGTCCAGCCTGTCGGTCACGACCTGGAAGGTGGGCGCGGTGTACGAGCCCTTCGACATGCTGCGCCTGCGCGTGACGCGTTCACGCGACATTCGCGCGCCCAACATTTCGGAACTGTTCGGGCCGGTCACTTCGGGCCGCACCACAGTGGTCGACCCGGCCAATGGCGGCACGCAGGTGCAGGTCACCTCGTACACCGGCGCCAACCCGCTGCTTCAGCCCGAGAAGGCCGACACTTTCACGGTGGGCGCCGTGCTGCAACCGCGCATTCCCTTCGGCCGTTCGCTCAACCTGTCGGTCGACTACTTCGACATCAGCATCAACGGGGCGATCTCGACGCTGGGCGCGCAGACGGTGGTCAACCGCTGCAATTCGGGCGCGAGCGAATACTGCCCCTATGTCTCGCGCGACGGTTCGGGCAACCTGTTGCAGGTGCAGGACCTGTTGCAGAACGTGAACGGGCAGAAGGTGCGCGGCATCGACATCAACTTTGCCTATTCCACGCACAAGGGCCCCTGGGGTTCGCTCGACTTCAATGTGATGGCCACGCGCTACCTCGAGTTCTCGACCCGCGACAGCGCCGGCGTCACCGACCGCGTGTGTCAGACAGGCTTCCGCCCCGGCACCACCACGGGCGTGCCGTGCTGGATCGTCGATGGCAATCTGGGCTGGAACATCGGCAAGGTGCGCGCCAACCTGCATGGCCGCTACATTCCGCCCGGCAAGTTCGACGTGCTGCTGGTCGGCCCCGAGGACCCGGGCTACAGCCCCAGCCTGTCGAACAGCGTGAACACCAACCGCGTGGCGGGCCGGTTCTATCTGGACATGGGCCTGAACGTGAAGGTGAACGACCAGTTCGAGGTGTTCGGCGTGGTCAACAACCTGTTCGACACCGATCCGTCGATGGCGGCCAGCGCCCAGGGCGGCACCAATCAGGTCTATTTCGACCCCATCGGTCGCAATTTCAAATTCGGCGCGCGCGTGCGCATGTAGCGCGCGGCGCCCTGTGCGCATGATACGATCCGGCCGCCCTGCGTGATGGCGCAGGGCGGCCACAGCAAGGGTGAACACTATGGCGAAGAAATCTCTGGAACAGGTCCTGCGCGAGGCGGACCGCTGTGTGGTGGCGCCCTGCGTCTATGACTGCGCCTCGGCCCGCGCGGTCGAGATGGTCGGCTTTCCGGCCATGATGCTTTCGGGCGGCGAGGTGTCGATCGCCATGAACGGGGTGATCGACTACGGCTTCTCGAACCTGACCGACATTGAGTGGATGTGCAGCCGCGTGACGCAGACCAACGCGATCCCGCTGGCCGCCGACATCGAGGACGGCTTTGGCGGCCCGCTGGCGGTCTATCGCAGCACCAAGCGGATGATCGCGGCCGGCGCCACGGCGCTTCAGCTCGAGGACTCGGGCGACATGGAGAATTCGACCAGCCTGCTGCCGCGCGAGAAGTATTACGAGAAGGTGCGCGCCGCGCTCGCCGCGATGGAGGGCACCGACTGCTTCCTGATCGCGCGCACCAACGCCGACCCCGCCACCGAAATGGACGAGGGCTGCGAGCGCATGCGCGTGGCCGTCGAAATGGGCGCCAGGATGAGCACTGTCGTGCGTATCGGCACGCTCGACCATGCCAAATACGTCGCCTCGAAGGTGCCCGGCTGGAAGATGTTCCCCGACGTGCGCGACATCGACGGCAAGCCTGGCGTGACGGTCGAGGAGATCTATCCGCTCGGCTTCAACTTCCTGACCATGCACTACACGCTCAAGGCCGCGATGGACGGCATGCTCGAGCATGGCCTCAAGAACTTTGCCCAGCAGGGCTGCCACTACACCTGCCAGAAGCAGGATGCGACCGGCATCATGGGTATGAGCGCCACGCCCCTGTTCGACCCGCACAGCTACATGGAGCTGGAGAGCCGTTTTGGCGGCGAGCGCAAGGATTTCACCATCGTTGGCAATGCGGTCGAGGATTTCCCGGCCGGCTTCGTCCGCTCGGCGATCGATGATCGCCTGTGATGTGATTTGAACGGACCCTCCTGATCGGGGTTTTGCCCCGGTCAAACTGCCCGGTCACTCAAAGCCGCATCGCGCGGCGGCGGGGGCCGGGCATTTTTGTGGGCGCGTCAGCCCCGGTGCGGCGCCATCAGTATGACCATCGCCCCGGCCAGCGACAGGGCAACGCCGGCCAGGTCCCAGCGGTCGGGGCGGACCCCCTCGGCCAGCCACAGCCACAGCAGCGCGGCGGTAATGTACACGCCCCCATAGGCGGCATAGGCGCGCCCGGCTGCATCACTGTCGACCAGTGCCAGCAGGAAGGCAAACAGCGCCAGCGAGGCCCCGCCCGGCACCAGCCACAAGGCCGATTTGCCCATGCGCCACCACGCCCACACGGCAAAACAGCCGCCAATCTCTGCAAGAGCGGCGGCTGCGTAAAGGAATATGCTTGTCATTGGCCCTGCCTA
>DATMUT010000550.1:0-3779 GCA_035563755.1 Novosphingobium sp. | reverse complement strand
CCCGGCCGTGACCATTCCGCTGGGCGGCGACGGGCCGTGGGCCGGTTTCCTGCAGCAGCATTACCACAATTCGGCCCCGCTCAAGGCTATTCGCGCGCAGGCGCCGGGCGCCACCGTTACCTTCCGCGACGGGGCCTATATTGCCGATGCGGTCGATCAGGCGAAAAAGGCGCAGGTGGCCATCGTCTTTGCCACCAAATGGTCGAGCGAGGGCATGGATCAGGCCGACCTCACGCTGCCCAACGGGCAGGACGCGCTGATCGAGGCGGTGGCCGCGGCCAATCCCAACACGATCGTCGTGCTTGAAACCGGCAATCCGGTTGCGATGCCCTGGCTCGACAAGGTCGCGGGCGTGGTCGAGGCGTGGTATCCGGGCGCGCGCGGCGGCGAGGCGATCGCCAGCGTGCTGTTTGGCGAGACCAACCCCTCGGGCCACCTGCCCATCACCTTCCCGGCCAGCGAGGCCCAACTGCCGCGCCCCAAGGTCGATGGCTATTGGCAGTACGAGGCCAACTTTGCCGGCGACCCGTCGGTTAAGGACGCCAAGATCACCGCCAATTATGACATCGAAGGGTCTGACGTTGGCTATCGCTGGTTCGCGCGGACCAATGCCAAGCCGCTGTTCCCGTTTGGTTATGGCCTGAGCTACACCAGCTTTGCCAGCGAGGGGCTGAAGGTGAGCGGGTTGAACGCCAGCTTTGCGGTGAAGAACACCGGCCAGAAGGCGGGCGCAACGGTGGCCCAGCTGTACCTGACGGCGCGCGGCGGCGAGGCCAAGCAGCGCCTCGTGGGCTTTGCGCGTGTCGATCTGGCGCCGGGCGCCAGCAAGGACGTCTCGGTCACGATCGACCCGCGCCTGCTGGCCGACTGGACGAAGAATGGCTGGTCGATGAAGGGCGGGGCCTACAGCTTCGCGCTGGGCACTGACGCTGCGCATCTGGGCGCGCCGGTGACGGTGAAGCTGCCCGCCAAGGTGTGGAAGGACTGACGCAAAAAGGGGCGCCCGGCCATCAGACCGGGCGCCCCTCCTGCCTGTGGGTCAGGTCAGAACGGTTCGTTCAGGCGCGAGAGCGCGCCTTCGAGAATATGGGCGTGTTCGCGCGGGTCGCCATGGGCCAGTTGCAGGCGGCCAACGGCAAGGCTTGATTCGATGACATCGCGGCAGCGGTCATACCGGCGCGCCTCATAGGCGCTCAGCGCTGCCTCGACGGTGTCGGCGCGGGCCAGTTCCTCGGCCAGCACGATGCCGCTTTCCACCGCCATGCCTGCGCCCGATGCCAGATGCGGCGTAGTGGCATGCACCGCATCGCCCAGCAGCACGATGCGCCCGTTATGCCACGGCCCGGGCTGCAAGGCGGCCGCCAGCGGGCGATAGTTGATCCAGTCCTGCCGGGTCATGTTGTCGCGGATCCAGCCGGCATTGCCGCCAAAATCGGCCAGCAGGCGGTGCAATTCGTCGAACAGCTCGTCCTCGGTCATGAACGTCTCGCGCTCGACGTGGGGGGTGAGCATCCACATGTAGACCGAATCGGGCGCGCAGGCGGTGATGCCGCAAGGATTGGCGTGGCCCAGATAGAACTCGCCCATTTCCAGCCCCGGCGGCTTGCGGATCGAGATGCGCCAGCACCCCTGCCCGGTGGGCGTGGGCGGGGCCATGTGCGTAAAGGCCAGCGCGCGCACGCTCGATGCCACGCTGTCGGCGCCCACCACCAGGTCGTAATGCCCCTGCGTGCCGTCCGAGAAGGCCACATCGACGCCGCTGCCGGTATTGGTCAGCGCGTTCACCGTCAGCCCCAGCCGCACCGGAATGGCCAGCGCGCGCACCTTTTCCTGCATGATGCGGTGCAGCACGGGGCGCATGATGCCTCCGGTCGCTGGCAGGCCTTCCTCGATGACCGGCTCGTCCAGATCCTTGATATGCGCGCCATCAAACCGCATCAGCCGCGTCTTGGTGGTAATCGCCCCCTGCGCCTTGATCTGGTCGAGCAGGCCAAGGCGCCGATAGGCGCGCAGGGTCGGCCCGGTAATGGTGATGCCCGCGCCATAGACGCGCCATTGCGGGTCGAGGTCGATGATCTCGACCCGTGCGCCGCGTTCGGCCATGGCGATGGCCGCGGCCATGCCGCCAATGCCACCGCCGACGATCAGCACCTCTTGGGCGCTGGTGATGTTCTCCCGTTCCATGTCTTCATGGGTACTCACCGCCGGGCAAGAGGCAAATCCGAACCATGGATGGGCGCCTATTGATACAATCGGTAAGACGCGCGCCGTTCTTGTCGTTACCCATGCTGCAACAAACGTGCAGCAATCCAACAATGGGCACGGGGAGGATCTATGTCGACTTTTTCAAAGGGCGCTTTTGCCCTTTCGGTTTCCGTTGGCGCGATGATGGTGGCCGCGCCAGCCCTTGCGGCAGATGCCGCAGCTGATCAGGCGCCCTCGGCCAACAACACCGCCGAAATTATCGTGACCGCGCAGAAGCGGCCCGAGAGGCTGCAGGACATTCCCGTGGCGGCGGCCGTGCTGGGGGCACAGGCCGTGGCGCAGGCGCATGTGTCGGACCTGTCCGACATCAACCGCGTGGTGCCCTCGGTCGAGATCAAGGGCACGTTCAACGGGCGCGTTCCCTACGGCATCCGCGGCATCTCGACCAACGCCAACGAGGGCGCCATTGGCCTGACGAGCGGCGTGTCGATCCAGGTCGATGGCGTGCCGGTGCCGGCCGACAGCTTTGCCGTCAACACCATCACCGATGTGTCGCAGCTTGAAGTGCTCAAGGGGCCGCAGGCAACGCTGGGCGGGCGCACGGCATCGGCGGGCGTCATCAACTTCGTCACCTACGGGCCGACCTCGAAGCCGCAGTTCGGCTTCAACACCCTGCTGACCGACGATGGCGAGTGGCATGCCGACGTGCGCGCTTCGGGCCCGTTGACCGATACGCTCTCGGCCAGCCTGACCGCCTATTACCAGCGCACGCCCTATCCGGTGTACAACATCACCACCGGCGTGAAGAGCCATGCGCAAAGCTATGGCACCCGCGCCAAGCTGAAGTGGCAGGCCACCGACAATATCGACGTACAGCTGATGGGCCATTATGCCCTGTCGACCTCGGCGGGCGAGAATTTCACGGTCCAGTATTTCACGCCGGGCGCCGTTTTCTTCGCGCCGCCGCTGGGGCTGAATGCGGCCGACATGTATCCGGGCTATACCATCGGCTATGGCAACACCAAGCTGGCCACGCACAACACCATGACCTCGCGCTACGAGGATTATGACACCTCGGGCGTGATCAACTGGCACCTGGGCAGCCTGACGCTGACCTCGACCACGGCCTACAGCCGCGAGAAGCAGTTCCAGACGCAGGAAGTGTTCATGGCCAACGACCCGGACTGGTCGGTCAAGTTCGCCAATTTCCTCGAACTGCCGGCGGTCATGTCGCAGCCTTTCAACAACCTGCAATCGGCGCAGGGCTATGTCGAACAGGTGACGCAGGAGTTCAAGCTGGCCACCGACGCCTCGCGCCCGGTGTCGGCCATTGCGGGCCTGTTCTATTCCGACATGACCGTGAACCAGTATGGTCTGCGCAGCTGGGCGCTTAACCCCATCGCCAAGACCAACATCGCCACCACGCGCAACTATGCCATCTATGCCCGCGCCACCGCGCATCTGACCGACAAGATTACCGCCGTTGGCGGCCTGCGCTACAACTGGGACAAGATCGGCTGGAACGTCACCCAGTATTTCAACCCGGCGGCCGGCCAGTATGGCAGCGGCGGCTT
>DATMUT010000549.1:0-2047 GCA_035563755.1 Novosphingobium sp. | reverse complement strand
AACGACTATACCGCGCTGTATGATGCCAGCCACGCGGCCAACGGCACGCTCAAGGTGGTCGACCCCAATTGCGGGGCGGCCGGCACCAACAGCATCTATTCGCCCGCCAGCGGGGCCAGCTTTGGCCTGGGCAACTGCCTGTACAATTTCCAGCCCAAGAACCCCATCCGCCCGCGCTCGCGCAGCCTGAACATCCACAACGACACGACCTTCGAGATCAGCAGCGCCAACACGCTGTTTGCCGAGATCAGCTATTACCATCAGGATTCGGAACGTTTCGGCGTGCCCTCCTATGCCCAGAACGCGGGCAATGCGACCATGCCCGCCTCCAACCCCTACAACCCGTTTGGCGTTGATGTGCTGTTCTATGGCCGGGCCATTGGCGCGCAGGGCTTTCCGGGCGGCTATGACTACCGGGTGATGCGCGACACGGTGAACCAGCAGCATTACGTGCTGGGCGGGCGCGGCAAGCTGGCGGGCGCGTGGAAATACAGCGCTACGGCCACCTATTCGGCCTCGCAAACCATCGCGCGCGACCGCGACACCGACATGAACCTGTTTCAGGCAGCGCTGAAGGGCTATGGCGGGCCCAATTGCAACACCAACTTCCTGGGCGCTGGCAGCGGCGCCGTGGCCGGCACGGGCAGCTGCCTCTATTACAGCCCGCTACAGGCCAACCTGTCGCAAATGGACCCCTCGCTCATCTACAACCTGCAAAGCGACGTGTTCACCGACTACAAGCGCGAATACTACATCGCCGAGGGCGTGGTGAACGGCCCGCTGGCCAGCATAGCCGGCCACGAGATCTCGGTGGCGCTGGGCGCGCAGTATCGGCGCGAAAAGGCCATGACCACCTATTCCGACCTGCTGCTCTCGGGCTATGGCGGCTTCCTTGGCAAACACCTCAACACGCGCTTCTCGCGCGAGGTGAAAAGCGTGTTTGCCGAAGCCAATTACGAGCCGGTCGACAGCGTGACGATCAACGCCGCGGCCCGCTACGAGGACGCCGGCGGCTACAGCAAGCTGGTGCCCAAACTGGCGCTCAACTGGCGGGCGGTGCCCTGGCTGTCGCTGCGCGGCTCGTACAGCAAGGCGTTTCAGGCGCCCACCCTGGCCAATGGCTCGGCCTCGCTCATCGGCACCAATGTGGTCAATGTCACCGATCCGGTCGATGGCACCACCTCGTTCCGCACGATCATGACCTATGGCAACCCCAACCTGAAGCCGCAGTCCTCGACCGTGTACAACATTGGCGCCACCTTCGTGCCGACGCGGCGCGCGCGCCTCTCGATCGATTACTGGAACTATGCGTTCAACAACCAGATCTCGGTGCAGAACGCGCAAAGCGTGGTGAATGCCGCGCCCAATGGCCCGGCCGTCATCCGCGACGCGCTGACCGGCACGCTGCAATCGGTCATCGTCACCTCGTTCAACGCGCCCAGCGGCACCAAGACATCGGGCATCGACGTGCAGGGCCAGTATGGCTTCGACGTGGGCAAGCTGGACGTCACGCTGCGCGGCACGCTCACCTATCTGCTGGCCTATGACGTGGATACCGGCGTGCTGCTGCGCGATGCCAATGGTAATGTGACCGGCTCGGTGGTGTATGACGGCGTGGGCTATCGCAACGCCTTCAACCAGTCGCCCGCATCGGCATCGGCCGCGCCGCGCTGGCGCAGCGTTGCCGGCGCCGACCTGAAATACGGCCGCCATGCCCTCTCGCTCACCTGGCGCTTCACCTCGGGCGTGTATGACGATTACGGGCAGAACCTGAACACCAGCGGCAGCGGAACGGTGGTGCCAACCGTGGCGCGGCGCGTGGCCAGCTATTCGGTGTTCGATGTCCAGTATGGCCTGACCTTTGGCAAGGATGACCGCTACGACCTGACCGTGGGCATGATCAATGCCTTTAACACCGCGCCCGGATCGGCGCTCTACAACGGCTATCTGCCCTCGATTTCCGATCCTTTCGGGCGGCAGGGCTATGTGCGGTTGACGGCAAAGTTCTGACATGCACCCCTTGGCGCGCCGGCAGGCCCCCTCGCCC
>DATMUT010000548.1:0-7791 GCA_035563755.1 Novosphingobium sp. | reverse complement strand
CGTGCCAGCCATGCCCGGCGGAATAGCGCAGCAAGCCAGACCGCAGCGCGTCCTGCGCCGCTTTCTGCAACTCGCCATCGAGCGAGGTGCGCACCCACAGGCCGCCGCCATAGACGCTGTTGGCGCACTCATCGGCGTTTTCGCAATATTGGTCGATCAGGCGGCGGCGCACCTCCTCGACGAAGTAGCCGACCGAGGGGTCGTAGGTTTCACGACGCTGGTTGACGATGCCCAGCGGCTGGGCCTTGGCCTGCTCGGCCTGCGCTGCCGTGACAAAACCGTTCTTGACCATCTGGTCGAGCACCCAGTTGCGCCGGGCGATGGCCTTGTCGGCGAATTTGGCGCGGCCATAGGTTTCGGGGGCCTTGGGCAGCACGGCCAGGAACGCGGCCTCGTGCAATTGCAGGTCGCCCACGTCCTTGCCGAAATAGGCGCGGCTTGCCGCCTGCACGCCAAAGCTCTGCCGGCCGAGCGGAATCTCGTTCAGGTACAGCTCGAGGATCTGCGGCTTGGACAGCACGCTCTCGATGCGCCGCGCAAGGATCATTTCCTTGAGCTTGCGGCTGACCGAATATTCGTTGCCGATCAGGATGTTCTTGGCCACCTGCTGCGTGATGGTCGAACCACCGCGCGCTCGCTCGCCCGAGCCCAGCTTCAGGCCGTAATCGACCACCGCCTGCCCCAGCCCGATGAAATCGACGCCGCCGTGGCTGAAGAAGTTCTTGTCCTCGGCCGAGAGGAAGGCGTTGACCAGCGGCTTGGGGAAATCGACGTAGCGCAGTTGCACCCGCCGCTCGCGCGCATAGGAATAGACGATCGCGCCATCGGCCCCGCGCACCATCGTGGGCAGCGGCGGCTGGTAATCCACCAGCTTGTCGGCCGAGGGCAGGTTGTGGAGCACGGCGAAATAGCCTGCCACCAGCACCGCCAGGCCCACACCCGCGCCACCCGCGCCAATGCGGAACAGCCGGCTGCCCGACCAGCGGCGCGCGAACCAGCCCCCCACCGGCCCCGTCAGCACCGCGACACGCCGGCCCACCCCCGCGCCGCCATCACGCAGCCGCGAGAACAGGCCGCCGGCATTGCGACGGATACGGAGCTTGAGGTCGTCCTCGGGAGGGGTCTGCGCCATGGGAGCGCGCCCTAGCATGGCAGGCGATCGCTTTGCCAGTGGGAGCTTGCGGGTTTTTGCGCGCGATCAGGGCGCAGGCGGGCCTTGCCGGGGCGTATCGGCCAGAACACCGGCCGCCTGACGCGCAAAATAGACGCGGATGGCCTGCGCCGTCACATCGGCAAAGGCATCGCGCCCCTCGCGGCTGCCAAGGCGTTTGAAATCCTCCGAATTGCTCACATATCCCGCCTCGAACAGCACCGAGGGCAGATCGGGCGACTTGAGCACGACAAAGGCGGCGGACTGAATGGGCCGGTCGCGAAAAGCGATTCGCCCCTCGGCCTCGCGCAGGATCAACCGGGCAAATTCCTCGGACTGGCGGGCGGCATGGCGCTGCGACAGGTCAACCAGAATGGCGCTGACGGCCGAACTCGTGCGCGAAAGGGCCACGCCATTCACGATATCGGCCCGGTTCTGGCTGACAGCCAGCTTCTCGGCCTCCTGGCTGCTGCCCCGGTCGGACAGGGTATAGACCGTCGCGCCGGTGGCCGTGCCGGTTTCGGAACTGTCAGCGTGGATCGAGACGAACAGGTTGGCGTGAAGCCGGCGGGCAATCCCGGAGCGATCCTCGAGCAACAGGTAACGATCGGTATCGCGGGTGAGCGCCACGCGAATACCGCCCTGTTCGAGCAACCGCTGGCGCAGGGCGCGGGCCAGCATGAGGGTGATGTCTTTTTCCTTGACCGGCCCGTCGCCCGCCCCCGGATCGTGCCCGCCATGCCCCGCATCGATCACGACCAGCGGGCGCGAAGGGTCCGCCGGGCCAGCGATGGGGGGCAGGCCCACCTCGGTCTCGGCGCGCGGCAGGTCAAAGCGCAGCGCATAATCGCGCCCCGACGCAGGCGACCCAAGCGCCCGGTCAACACCGACCATCGCGGCAAACACCAGCACCGGGCTGAGCAGGATGAAGCAGACAAGCGCGAACCAACCGCGACCGCGCTGGCCAGCCTGCGGCTCGGAAGGCAAAAACCGCCCCGCGCTCACAGCGGCCGACCTAAAGCACGAGAGAGGAAGCGGAATGGGACGAGGGACACCGGGCAAACCATCGACAGCAAACCGTTGACCCCTTGCCCCCGGCGCGCCACGGCGGCGCGGCCAGACTTATGCGTGAGGCCCATGCGCCGCGCAAGTGAGCCGGGCAAACTGTACCACCCTGGCACAGACAAACGCATCCGCCAGTCGGATATGACTGCGGCCTTTTTGCCGCGCCCGGGGCAAATTCGCCAGCGGCTGCGTAAAAATGCTGGCCGCGCAAGAAACTTGCCGATGGGCAATTGGAATGCTACGCAGCCAGATACCGGGGTGGATGCACCTTGATGTCCGGCGCGCCAGATCACCGCAAACGAGCGGGCGACGCTTCTGCCGGCATTAAGTGAATATCAGTGCCTCGGGATTGGCCCGGACGCGACTGTCCTTATTTCCGGGCCCGACAGGTTGAAGCAGGTATGATGAGCCGTTTGCCGTTCCGTTTGCCTCTGCCCCTTGGGGGGCGGGCATTGCGGGCGGCTGACGTATTTGCGGCGCCCGCGCAGGCGACACTCGGCCCGGCCGAGCCCCTGGCGCGGGAGACAGGCCGGCCCATGACGGCCGGCGCCGCCGCGCGGGGCCAATCGCCGCGCCTCCTCTGCCTTGCAGACACGAAAAGTGCCATCTGGACCAACGGCTGCACAGCGCAGCGTCAGGGTTCTGTTCTCTTGTTCGCGCTGCGCCCCGGGCCACTGGCCAAATGGCGGCAGCGCGATCCTTCCTACAATCGCCGCGCCTTTTCCGCAGCACTGCCTGCGCCGCGCGGCCGGAGATACATAAATGACAACGCGCATGCTGATCGATGCGCGCCACCACGAAGAGACTCGGGTGGCGGTGCTCAAGGGCAATCGTATTGAAGAATTCGACTTTGATTCTGCCGATCACAAGCAGATCAAGGGTAATATCTATCTGGCCAAGGTGACGCGCGTCGAGCCGTCGCTGCAGGCTGCTTTCGTGGATTTTGGCGGCAACCGCCACGGCTTCCTGGCCTTTTCCGAAATCCACCCCGACTATTACCAGATCCCCAAGGAGGACCGCGAGGCCCTGCTGGCCGAAGAGGCTGCCCACGCCGAGGAAGAAGCGGCCCTGCGCGCCGTGGCCGAGGGCGAGGAAGACTTTGTTGGCGACGATGATCTGGGCGAAGGCCTGGCCGACGACTTTGCCGGCGGCAGCGTCGAGGATGCCAGCACGCTGATCGAGGTCGACACCTCCGAGAAGGACGCGGTCGCCACGATCGAGGCCGGCCACGTCGAGGACGGTTTTGACGACGACCACGCCGCCGAGGAAAACGCCGAGGCAGAAGGCAGCCAGCGCGGCCGTCGCCGCCGTCAGGGCCGCAACGCGACCCACGCCAAGGAAGCCGAAGAACTGCGCGCCAAGCGCATGGCCCTGCGTCGCCGCTACAAGATCCAGGACGTGATCCACCGCCGCCAGGTGCTGCTGGTGCAGGTCGTCAAGGAAGAGCGCGGCAACAAGGGTGCGGCGCTGACCTCGTACCTGTCGCTGGCTGGCCGCTACTGCGTGCTGATGCCTAATTCCAGCCACGGTGGCGGCATCTCGCGCAAGATCAGCTCGGTTGCCGACCGCAAGCGCCTGAAGTCGATCATCGCCGAGATGGACCTGCCCAAGAGCATGGGCTGCATCGTGCGTACCGCCGGCCTGCAGCGCACCAAAACCGAGATCAAGCGCGACTTCGACTATCTGGCCCGTCTGTGGGACGATATTCGCGAGACGACGCTCAAGTCGGCGGCGCCCGCGCTGATCCATTCCGACAGCGACCTCATCAAGCGCGCCATCCGCGACATCTACAACCGCGAGATCGAGGAAGTGGTGGTTGAAGGCGAGGCCGGCTATCGCGCCGCCCGCGACTTCATGAAGCTGCTGATGCCCAGCCATGCGCGGCGGGTGAAGGCCTATGTCGACCCGGTGCCGCTGTTCCAGCGCTTTGGCGCCGAGGACCAGTTGACCGCCATGTACGACCCTGTCGTGCAGCTCAAGTCGGGTGGCTATATCGTCATCAACCCGACCGAGGCGCTGGTTTCGATCGACATCAACTCGGGCCGCTCGACCAAGGAGCATGGCATCGAGCAGACCGCGGTTGCCACCAACCTTGAGGCTGCGCGCGAGATCGCCCGCCAGTTGCGCCTGCGCGACATGGCCGGCCTGGTCGTGATCGACTTCATCGACATGGAATATGGCTCGAACGTCCGCAAGGTCGAGAAGGCCATGAAGGAAGCGCTCAAGAACGATCGCGCGCGCATCCAGGTGGGCCGCATCAGCTCGTTCGGCCTGATGGAAATGAGCCGCCAGCGCCTGCGCACCGGCGTGCTCGAGGCGACCACCCGCCAGTGCCCGCACTGCGACGGTTCGGGCCTGGTTCGCACCGCCGGTTCGGCCGGCCTGTCGGCGCTGCGCCTGATCGAGGACGAAGCCGCCAAGGGCAAGGGCACGACCATCACCCTGTTCGCCTCGCAGGAGGCCGCGATCTACGTGCTCAACAGCAAGCGCGGCGATCTGGCCGAGATCGAGGACCGCTACGGCGTAAACCTCGAGGTGATCCCCGAGGGCGAGAACGAGGGCGCCAAGATGCGCGTCGTCTCGTCGGGTCCGCGCAACGAGTTCGTGCCCAAGTTCGAGGCCATCGCCATCGTCGAGGAAGACGATGACCTGCCCGAGGACATCGAGGACGAGATCGAGGACCAGATCGAAGCCGAGGACAGCGCCGAACGCGCCGATGGCGACGCCGAGGGCGACGGCAATGGCCGCCGCAAGCGCCGCAAGCGCCGCCGTGGCCGTGGCCGTGACCGCCGCGAGGATGGCACCGAGGGTGCCGCCGAAGACCAGTCCGAGGACGAGGGCGAAGGCGCCGAGGAAGGCGATGAGGCCGAGGGTGACGCTGCCGACGAGGCTGGCGATGAAGCCGATGGCGAAGGCAACGGTGAGGCCAATGGTGAAGATGGCCCGCGCAAGCGTCGTCGTCGCAACCGTCGTCGCCGTGGTCGCGGCCGTGGCGAAGGCGCCGAGGGCGGCGAGGGCAGCGAGGGCAGCGAGGGCGCAGAGAACCTGACCGAGGCAGAAGCTGTCGAGGCAGGCGAAGCCGAAACGCAGTCGCCGGATCTGGCCGGGCTGGAGCGTCTGGAAGCAGCCGCCCAGGTTGCCGTTGAAGCTGAAGCGCCCGCCCCGGTCGTGGCCGAGGTTGCCGCCGAGGTGGCCCCCGAAGCCGCTGCCGAGGAAGCGCCCAAGCCCAAGGCTCGCCGCACGCGCAAGAAGAAGGTGGAAGCCGAAGCCGTCGAGGCCGAGGTGACTGCCGAGGCGCCCGCTGTTGCCGAGGCTGAGGCTGAAAAGCCCAAGCCCAAGCGCACCCGCAAGAAGAAGGTCGAGGCCGAGCCGGCGGAAGCAGAAGCTGCTGCCGAGGCGCCTGCGGCCGAGGCTGAAGCCAAGCCCAAGCGCGTGACCAAGCCGCGTGCCCCGCGCAAGAAGAAGGCCGATGTCGCCGCCGTCGAGGCTGTCGCCGAGGCCGCTCCCGTCGAGGCGCCTACCGAAGCACCTGTTGCTGAAGCGCCTGCCGGCGAAGACGATCAGGGCGAGGCCGGCGACGGCCCCCGCAAGGGCTGGTGGCAGCGCACCTTCGGGGCGTAAGCTGGCTTAAAACAAAAAAGGGCCGGGAAGCGCAACTTCCCGGCCCTTTTGCTTGGGCGCCTGTCAGTCGGCGCTGTCGATCACATCGTGGAAACGGGCATAGTCGATGGTCCGCACGCCATCGGGGTCCATTCCGACAATATCGGCAAAGCGCCCGCCCCAGCGCATGTCCTGCGCGCAATAGGCCCAGCGGCCGTGCACCACCTGCCCGCTCACCTCATCGGTGCCCGAGAGCACAACGATCACCTCGGCGTCATGACCCGGGCCGCGTCCCTCGAGCCAGGACGCCAGCGGGCTGTCGGCATCGATGGGGTGCATGATGAGCCAGGTCAGCGCAAACGACGGATTGGTCGCGCGCGCCAGCTTCAGGTCAACAAAGCGGCGCATCCTGATGCCGCCCACCGAACCATCGACCAGCACCGATACCTTGGCCTCGGCCGAATAGAGCATGTTGTGGCGCTGGTTGGCCGCGCGCAGCATGAGCGTTGGCACGCCGTCGACATCGCGCACCAGCGCCACCCGGCTGAACAGAATGCGCGCCGTGGGCCGCGAAAAGCGGGCAAAGGCAATGCCCGTGGTTAGCGCGAAATAAAGGATGCCCAGTGTGATCTCGACCACCACCACCACATTGGTGAGGATGTCGGCCGGATACATGTTGCCATAGCCAATGGTGGCAACGGTATGGATCGAGAAGAAGAAGTCGCGCCAGAATTCGGGCACTGCCAGTTCTTCGCGGGCCACGGCAATGCCAGTGTGGTCGATCCGATACAGCCCGGCAAACAGCAGGTTGAAGCACAGGAAAATGCTGGCGAACATCCCCAGCAGCGCCGGCCAGGACAGGCGCATGAGCCGGTGAAACACATCGTCCCAGAACCGCCGGGGCAGCCCGCGCGCGCGAATGCGCAGCCGCCCGTCATGCACGGCCATCGCCAGCATCGAATGCCGGGGCCGTTCGCCAGTGCCAGCGCTGCTTTTGTCGGGCTGCGGTATGCCCGGCGGATTGTCAGAAGGTTTGCCCATGACCGGCATGGGTATAGGGCAAAGCCGCGAGCCTCAAGGCCCCTGCCCGATGCCGGCTACGCAACCCTCGCGGCCGGGCAAACTTGCGCTGCAAGGCAACATGGGCACTTGCCCCCGGCCAACAAGGCGGTATGAGAGCCCCAGATACGTCGCTGCGGGCGCGTGTTGAGTCACGCCGCCCGTTTCTGGGTTTCAAGACGGAAAGTTAGCTGAGCCATGGCCACCTTCTCCCTTCCCGCCAACAGCAAGATCACCGGCAAGGGCCGGCACCACAAGGCCGAGGGCGCCGCGCGCGCCAAGAAGTTCACCGTGTACCGCTATGACCCCGACAGCGGCGAGAACCCCCGTTACGACACGTTCGAGATCGACCTCGACGCCTGCGGGCCGATGGTGCTCGACGCGCTGCTCAAGATCAAGAACGAGGTCGACTCGACCCTGACGCTGCGCCGTTCGTGCCGCGAGGGGATCTGCGGGTCGTGCGCGATGAACATCAATGGCCGCAACGGCCTGGCCTGCACCACCGCGATCGAGGACCTGAAGGGCGACGTGCGCATCACGCCGCTGCCGCACATGGAAGTCATCAAGGATCTGGTGCCCGACTTCACGCACTTCTATGCGCAGTACGCCAGCATCCGCCCCTGGCTGCAGACCGTGTCGACCACGCCTTCGGGCAAGGAGCGCCTGCAGAGCCCCGAGCAGCGCGAGAAGCTGGACGGTCTGTACGAGTGCATCCTGTGCGCCTGCTGCTCGACCTCGTGCCCGAGCTACTGGTGGAACAGCGACCGCTATCTCGGCCCCGCCGTGCTGCTGCAGGCCTACCGCTGGATCGCAGACAGCCGCGACGAGGCGGCCGGCGAACGGGTCGATCTGCTGATCGCCGTCGAGAGCGGGAGCCGCGACTGGGGCTTCCCGTCGCCCGACAGCGACTATGACTG
>DATMUT010000547.1:0-7751 GCA_035563755.1 Novosphingobium sp. | reverse complement strand
GCGCAGCCACTCGGCATGGTCGATCTCGAGCACCCCGCGCGAGAAATGCAGCACCTTGCGGTCGTAGATCACCGGCTGGTTATAGCTGATGTGGACCGTGGCCATGCGCCGCCCCGGATAGGCCAGCAGGATCATCGCCTCGTCCTCGCCCTGCCAGCCCGACTGCCAGCGCGAGGCCTCGACATGCACGCGGGTGGGGTCCTCGCCCCCCATCGCCAGCTGCACGAAATCGAGCGAATGGGGCGCGAAGAGCGAGAGGATCAGCCCCTCCTCGGGCGAGCGGGTGGCCCACCAGGGCGCCTGCGGCCCGTTCCAGCGCACGCAGGACGACACCTCGACCGCGCGCAGCGTGCCGAAATCGTCCCAATGGTCGAGCAGGTGATGGAAGGGGCGCGAATGGCGGAAAGTGTGCCCGGCGGCCAGGATCAACCCGGCGTTCTCGGCGGCATCGGCCATGGCATGGGCGCGCGCGCCGGTTTCGGCCACCGGCTTTTCGACCAGTACATGCTTGCCCGCGGCAAAGGCGGCCAGCGCCTGCTCGGAGTGCAGAGCATTGGGGCTGGCGATCAGCACCGCCTCAACCTCGGGCAGGGCCAGCGCATCGGCCAGTTCGGTAAAGGCGCGCGCGCCAAAAGGCGCGGCAGCAGCCTGCGCCGCCTCAGCCGAAATATCGACCACCGCCACCAGCCGCACCCACTCGGGCAATTGCTTGATCGCCGCCAGATGCATGCCGGCAATACGCCCGCACCCGACCAGACACAGACCGACGGCTTCCTTTGCCACGAAACATCTCCTTGCGTGCGGGGTTCGCATGATACACTGCGCTCACAGTGCCAGTGCCTGCCTTCTGCGGCTTGTCCGCCCACGCCATATGGCCGCAGGGTGGATAAGGCCAAGCCACGACCGCCACCGGATACCAGGCATGCCCTTTGCGCGTGTCGCCGCCGGTGCTTCACGAAAACGAAATGTGCTGTTTGATCGACCGCAAATACATGATTTAACGTTAATTTAGAGGAAGCCTGTCTCCTCCCCCGATCGGGTGACATGCCTCCAGAACCGGAAAGCCCCTCGCATGATACGCTGGCCATTTGCCCGCCCCTCGGTCAAAGCGTCCGGCACGCCTGCCGAACCGCCCGCGCATGGGCAAATCTTTGTCTTCCCCTCTCCAGACAAAGACGATGATCGCCCCATGACCATCCTTCGCGCCTATACGCAGTGCCGCTATGGCCAGATGCATTATCGTGAGGCAGGGCCGGCCCTGCCCGCTGCCGAAGGCGAGCAGGCCCCGCGCACGCTGGTCATGCTGCACCAGAACCCGTCGTCCTCGTTCGAATACGAACCGCTGATCGCCTGCATGGCCAAAGACCGGCGCGTGATCGCCTTTGATACGCCCGGCCATGGCATGTCCGACGCGCCGCCGGCGCCTCCGGGCATTGCCGGCTATGCCGCCGCCTTCTCGGACGCGCTCGACGAGTTGCAGGTGAGCGGGCCGATCGACCTGTATGGCTTTCACACCGGGTCGCTGCTGGCCATTGAGCTGGCGCTGGCCCGGCCCGATCTGGTGGGGCGCCTGGCGGTCACGGGCATCCCCATGTATGCGCCCGAAAAGCGGGCCGAAAAGCTGGCCGAGGCCGAGAACTTCCCGCCTGCCGACGAGCAGGGCGAGGTCATTCTGGGCCTGCTGCGCAATTTGTGGGCCTATGTGGTGGGCGGGCGCGCTGCTGGCGTGCCGCTCGATCGGGCCATTCGCCAGTTCGCCGACAAGGCGTATATTCTCGACCGTTTCACCTGGGCCTATCGCGGCGTGTGGGCCTACGATTATGCGCGCCTGACGCGGCTGTCGCAGCCGGTGCTGGTGCTCCAACCGCATGAGGCGCTGCTCGAACAGTCGCGCAAGGCGGCCAAGTTGATGCCCCATGCGCAGCTGCGCGAACTGCCCGAACTCGACCGCGATATATTCGAACTCGCGCCCGACCAGCTTGCCGAGGAACTGCGCGCCTTCTTCGACTAGGCGCGCCGGCAAAAGCGCGCGGGCAGCCGGCTCATGCCCTGCCCGCGCGCTTCCTTGCGTTCAGCGCTTATTCCACAGATCGTCCAGCAGCGCCCCCGGCTTGCTCAGCAATTCAGGCCGGCGCTGGGCCGCCGCCTCGCGCCATTCTGGCGGGACCGAGGCAAGGGTGGCGTTCTGCCGGCCCATGCCGGTGGCCATCATGTGCCCCGGATGGTCGCCCATGCCCAGCCACGGCCGCCAGCTGCACACATTGGCAAAGCTGACATCGCAAGGCACATGCCGCGCGCCCGGCGCCGAAAGCGCCGCCAGCGTGGTGCGGTAGGTATTGCTCTCGGAATAGCGATAGGGCCGCGCCGCGCCGGGAATGTGCATGGCCGTGCGGCTGCGCTCGGTCAGATAGACATCCTGCCCCCTGATCTCGAAGGGCAGCACGTCATGCGCCATTTCCAGCCCCGGCATCTCGTGCGCCAGATGCATCGACAGGTCGGGGGCGAAATAGAGCTTCGAGGGGGCAAAGCCGCTGCCCTCGACCTTGACGTCGCGCCCGGTCCAGGGGTTGCGCCATGTGTCGAGCGCGCGATTGGTTTCGGGGTCGAAGAACCACGCCACCTCGCCGTTCACCGCCTCGTAACCGCCGGCATAGGGCCCGGCCAGCACCTTTCGATAGCGCGAGAACACCACCGAGCGCACGTTGAACATCGGCGTCATCGCATCCTCGACCACGCCGTAATAGCGCGCGCTCATCCAGCTGACGACCAGTTGCTCGTCGAGCCCTCCGCGCAGCAGCATATAGGCCCGCAGCCGCCCTGCCGGGCTGGTCAGGTCCAGCTTGCCGGCCGCTGCCGCCTCGCCGGGGATCATCGAAACGGCAGCCATCGCGGCAGCCGCGCTCATCGCCTTGCGGCGGTCCATCTGCATTGGTGTCCCCTCAGCCATTGCGCGGCAACTGCGCGACCAGATGGCGCAGGCGCGGCGCGATTTCCGTTCCGATAAAGTGTGTGTCGGCCAGCCAGTCGAAGCCGGTGATCAGGAAATTGTCGACGCCCGCCTGGTAATAGCGCAGCAGCGCCTGAGCCAGCGTGTCGGGGCTGCCAACGAGGCACATCACCTGAAGCCGGCCTTGCGTGGCCTGCGTCAGGCCCGTCCACAGGCAAGGGTCATCGTGGGCGGCATCGGCCTGCGCGGCCTTTTGCGCCACATCGGCGGCCGCCGCGCCCAGATCGCGCCCCAGCAGCCCTTGTGCGGCCTGCCGCGCCTCGACTGCCTGCAGCAGGGCCGACGCGCGGTCCCATGCCGCCGCGTCGCTATGGGCCACCACCAGACGCATCGACATCGAGATGCGCGGGCGCCGGCCATGCACGGCAGCGGCAGCCTCGATGCGGGCCACCTGCGCGCCAATCTGCGCCACGCTGCCCGGCCCCAGCGCATAGACATCGGCCAGCTCCGCGCCATAGCGCAGCGCCGCGTCGGAGTTGCCCGCCCAGAATACCGGCACAGCCCCGCGCTGCGGCGCCACCTCGCTAAAGGCCTGCTCGATCCGGTAATAGGCGCCTTCGTGGTCGAACGGCTCGGTTGCGGCCCACATGCGGCGCAACACCGAGATATACTCGGCCGAGCGGTCGTAGCGCTGCTCCTTGGTCAGCCAGTCGCCATCGTTGCGGGTTTCCAGGTCGGAAAAGGCGGTGATGATATGCACCCCTGCCCGCCCGCCCGACAATTGATCGAGCGTGGCCAGAGCGCGCGCGGCCATGGTGGGCGCGATAAAGCCCGGCCGGTGCGCCACCATCAGGCGCAGCCGCGTGGTGGCAGCGGCCACCCATGTCGCATTCACCAGACTGTCGGACGAGCGCGCATTCTGGCCAACCAGAACGCGATCATAGCCGGCCGCCTCATAGGCGCGCGCGATCTCGGCCACGAAGGTGGCGTCATAACGCGGGCCATCGCCGGGGCTGGCCTCGGACCCGCGGGTGGTGGCCACAAGGCCGACAATCTCGATTTCGCCAGGCGGCGCGATAATACCCATGTGCTCTCCCCTCTTTCAGTCAGCCACCGGGTCCAGCCCGTCGACCGGCGGGTCGAGCAGGCTGGCCGGGTCAAGATGATAGCCAGCCACGATCAGCACCGCCCCCAGCATCGAGAGCGCGGGAATGACCGCGAGGCAGATACGGATACCGAGCAAGGCGCTGGCCGATTGCACCGCGCCTGTGCCGTGCACGCTGGGCGCATAGCCCATGCCCGCCAGAATCCACCCCATAAGCGCCAGCGCCAGCGCCGCCGACAGCTTGTCGAACAGGGTGGTAAAGCCGGCAAAGGCCCCCTCGCGCCGCTCGCCGCTCTGGATGTAGTCGTAGCGCACCGCATCGGACAGCATGGCATAGGCGCACAGGATCATGCCGCCCGAGGCAACGCCGATGATGGCCGCGCGCACCACCTGCACGCTCATGGCCTCGGCAGGCGTGGCGGTCAGCCAGGCCAGCTGCATCAGGCCATACACGGTCATCGCGCCCATATAGCCGGCCTTCTTGCCCACGATGGCCGTGCCGCGCACCCACAGCGGCATCGAGGCCACCGTGGCGATGGTGGCCACCAGAATGTAGCTGCCCAGCCAGGCATCGCTCTTTTGCAGGACATAGCGGCTGAAATAGGCCAGCGCCGCCGAGCCGATGGCCGTGCCCAGCAGCAGCAACACATGCGCCATGGCCAGCGTGCGGAAAGGCCGGTTGGCCCAGGCCAACCGCGCCTGTCGCGCCAGCGAAAAGCGCGCCGGGGCTGTTTGCGAGGGCACCGTGCGTGGCGCATCGCGCATGCACCACACCGCCACCAGCACCGCCACCAGCACGATGCCCGCAATCACCAGCGACATGCCCAGATGCGCGTGCCGGTCCTCGCCCCAGACGGCCAGCAACCGGGCGGGCAGCGCCGAGCCGATGAGCATGCCGATCGAATTGCCCAGCACGCGCCAAGCCATCAGCCGCGTGCGCTCATGGTGGTCTTCGGAAGCCTCGACCACCATGGCAAAGCCGGGAATGGTGAGCAGCGTATAGCCGGTTGCGTGAATGATGAGCGCCAGCGTGACGAACAGTTCGGCCACCAGCACCGAGCCGAAATCGGGCGCGCCAAACAGCAGCACCACACCCAGCGGCATGGCCAGCCCGCCGGCGAACAGGAACGGCAGGCGCCGCCCCCAACGCTCGCGCGCCCAGTTCCAGCCAAAGTTGTCGCTCCACGCGCCCACGGCCGGATCGAGCAGGCCATCGTAGATCTTGACCACTGCAAAGATCATGCCCGCAGCAGCTGCTGCCACGCCCAGATTGTCGGTAAGGAAGCGCAGGCCCAGCAGCGTCACGATGTTTTGCGCCGCCGCGTGCCCCAGCGGGATCAGCAGCGAGCCGCAGCGAATGCGCCAGAGCGAGCGCCATGCCGGCGAGCCGATTGCCGGGCGCGCATCGGCACCCGCAGAGCCCGCGTTAATTCGCGCGGTCGTATCCATTGTTGTTCCTTCGATCCGGTCTTTTCCCCGGTCGCAGGATGTCGCCTTGGCCGGGCGGGAATGGCGCGCTTTTCGCCTTCACCGCCCAGCGGATAGGCTATGTCGCCCGGCTCAGGCCGGGTCGACAATCAGGCGCGATTCCACAACGCCGCCGCCATCGATACGCAGCGCCTTGCCTGCCTGATAGCCCTCGGAATTGACATAGGCGCGCGCGCTCTCGGCGTCGGGGAAGCGCAGGACGACAATCACCTCGCCCGCCTCCAGATCGCCCTCAAGCACTTCGCTCACCCGGCCACGGACCAGGTATTCGCCGCCAAAGGTTTCGGCAATCCCGGCGACAGCCTTGGCGTAGGCGCCGATCTTGACAGGGTCGGCAACGCGAACGGTGGCAATGATATAGGCAGCCATGTCAGTCTCCTGCTGGACGGGCGATGCGCCCGCCAAGCCGCCAGTGAGTGCCGCAGCCCCCTGCCCCTCACAGGATAAGCCGGCAGATTGCCCGATGGGCGGTCAAACACCGCTCGTGCACACAAAAAGGCCGGACGCAAGCCCGGCCTTCCTGCTGTGCGAAACGCTGGTTTCGATCAGAACTTCAGCTTGGCCTGCAGGCCAAAGGTACGCAGATCGGGAAGGCCAACCAGCACCGCCGAATAGGCAGCCAGGCCAACCGGGAAGGTGTAGTTGTCCGAGATGCTGGTGTAGGTGTGATTGTTGAAGACGTTGTTCACAAACACGTCAACACTGACCTTGCCCTTGCTGATGCCAGCGCGGGTGTTGAACAGGTGCAGATCGGGCGAACGCACCAGGTTCGCTTCGTTCGACCACATACCCGACTTGTAGTTCCAGTCGGTGCGCCAGAACCACTTGCTGTCACGCATGCCAACAACGCCGCCACCAAAGGTGATGCCGATGTTCCCCGAATACTTCGAGGTGTTCTTCATCTCCTTGCCCGAGAAATCGTAAATACCCGTCAGCTGGCTGAGCGTGGTATTCTTGAACTGCTTGATGTCGGTGGCATTCATGGCGCCTGCGGCATCAATCGTGATCAGCGGCGAGACACGATAGGTCAACTCGGCCTCGACACCGTAGAGATCAACCGAGCCCGAGTTCGCCGAACCCGTGACGAAGCTGTAACCGGTAGCCTGCGTCGAATCCGGAGCAACGATGGTCAGCGCGTTGATCTCGTTGCGCCATTGCGCGTAATAGGCGGCAGCGGTGTAGCGCAGCTTGTTGTTCAGCGCCTTGCCCTTGATGCCCAGTTCCCAGTTCGTCACCTTCTCGGGCTTGATGGCCAACTCCGCGCCTGCGGCCTGAGCGGCAGCCTGCACCGTGGCAGCCTGCGCCAGAATGTTGGCGTTGAACTGCGCCGGGTTCACACCCTTGGCGAACGAGGCATACACCATCGTTGCCGGGGTAATCTGATAGTTGACGATCACGCGCGGGGTGAAATTGTTGTAGGTGGCAGCAGCCAGCTTCGACCCGCCAGGATAGTATCCGGCCGGAATAAACGCGCTGCCGGCGATGGTCTGGCCACCGGTGCGGGCATAGGCGGCCAGGTCATCGCTCTGATAGCGGCCTTCCAGGCTCAGCGACAGCTGCGAGGTAAAGTTGTAGGTCAGACCGAAGAACGCGCCAATCGTGCGGTTCTCGCTCTTGCCGCCGGGCACAACGGTGCCGACACCGCCGCCGCCGGCATACTGCAGCGCATCCAGATAGGAAACGCCAACCAGGCCGCGCAGCGGGCCGTGGTTATAGGCCAGACGCCCTTCGACCGACCAGTCGGCGGTCTTGCGTTCGATCAGATAGGGGAAGTCATAACCGGTGGGATAGGCGGTGGTACCGACCTGGGTGATGCTCTTTGAGTCGAACCCGTCGAGATCGATCAGGGTCGACCACACTTCACGGTTGTAGCCGGCCAGCACCGACGCGGTCAGATCGTCGCTGATCTTGTAATCGGCGGTGGTGTGGGCATGGTGGCCAATGCGGCGCAGGCCATAGCCCTGCACGCCTTCCTTGGGCGAAACGATGCGGCCGGTGGTGCTGTTCAGGAACGAGCGCGTCGCATCAGTGGTTATGGTGTTCATCGAGACCGGGTTGATCAGGCCGGGCGTGATGCCGCACAGGAACGGCCGGGCAACCGTGGTGCCAAAGCCCTGCACGCCCACCGAATTGCCACTCAGCGTGCAGTTCGACTGGCTTTGCAGCAGGGTGGCACCGCTGGTGGCGTTGACGTTGTAAGCATACAGGCGG
>DATMUT010000546.1:0-10395 GCA_035563755.1 Novosphingobium sp. | reverse complement strand
CCACCGCATTCAGCAAAGCCTCGACCTGCGCCTGCGTATCCTCGATCAGGTCCTCGTAGCGCAGCGTGTGCACGGCATCTGGCGCCACCGCGTGGAAATGGCGCAAAATCGCCAGATAGTGCCGGTAATAGCGCGCCAGATCGCCCAGATCATACGAGAACTCCTGCCCCTCGGCAAAGAGCTGCTTGAACCCCGAGAAGCAGGCGGCCATCGGATGGCGGCGCACATCGATGATGCGCGCCTGGGGCAGGATCAGCCGGATCAGCCCCAGATGGCGGAAATTGTTGGGCATCTTGTCGATAAAGCGGGCACGGCCCAGCCGGCGATGAATGCGCGCCCGCTCCAGATATTCCTGCCCCCAGCCGCGCACCTGCACCGGCGTTGCGCCGCGCAGCGCATCAGCGCCGCCTGCCGCCTCGATCCGCCCGGCAATCGCGCCGATATAGGGCAGCTCCATCGTGCCCTCGATCTGCGAATGGCTGGCCAGGATCTGCTCCACCAGCGTCGAGCCAGAGCGCGGCAGGCCGACAATGAAGATGGGCGCCTCGTCCGCCACGCCCCAGTCGGCGCGCTCGGCCAGAAATTCGGGCGTGAACAGCGCCTGCGTGGCGGCGGCCTGCGCCTCGTAATCGGCGGGCGGCTCGCTCCACTGGCGGCGCACGATGGCCGCTCCTTGCGCGTAATGAGCAAAGGCAGCGGCAGCATCGCCGGCCTCCTCGCGGCGGCGGCCCAGCGCATATTGCAAATGCAGCCGGTCGGCTTCGGGCAAGGCACCGGCCAGCTGGCGGCGCATCTCGGCCTCGTCCTGCGCGGTCAGGTTGGCCACCTTCAGATTGGCCAGGCTCCACCACGCCTCGCCCGTTTGCGGGCGCAGCGACAGGGCGCGGCGGTATTCGGCAATGGCCGCATCGCGCGCGCCGGTGGTGCGCAGCGCATGGCCATGGTTGATGGCGATGCGCGCATTTTGCGGAAATTCAGTGGCCAGGTCGGCGTGCAGCGCCTCGGCCGCGCCATCATCGCCCAGCAGCGCAAGGCAGCCGGCGCGCAGGTTGCGATAGGCCGCATTGCCCGGCGCCGCGGCCAGCAAGGGCGCCAGTTCGCGCAGCGCCGCCTCGCCCTGCTGGCGGGCGAACAGCGCGCAGGCCAGATCGAAGCGCGCCAGATCGAAGCCGGGGCGCACCTGCAACGCATGGCGCAGCAGCGTCTCGGCATTGTCGAAAGCGCGCGCCTGCACATAACAGGCCGCCAGCAGGCGCAGCGCCTCGGCGTCGTTGGGGCGGGCCAGCAGATGGGCGCGCAGCACCGGCTCGGCCTGTGCATGGCGGCCCAAGGCCACCAGCTCGGCCGCCTTGCCCACCGTGGGGTCGGCGCAGGCCAGGCGGGCCAGCGCGGCCTGCGCCTTGGTTTCAGCCGCCGCATCACCGCTGGCAAAAGCCGCATCAGCCAGCGCCTGCCACGCCTCGGCCAGACTGGGGTCGAGCTGGACCGCTGCCTGCAACTGGGCGCGGCCCTCGTCGGCGCGGCTCACCTGCTGCAGACACAGGCCCAGCTCGAAGCGGGTCTTGGCTGCGCGCGGGAAACGCCGCGCCAGTTCGATCAGCAAAGCCAGCGCCGCCGCACCCTTGCCCTGTCGGCGCAAGGCCGAGGCCAGGATGAGCTGCGGGCGCGGATCGCCCGGCAGGCGGGCCATCAGCGCGCGGGCCTGCCTTTCGGCATCGGCCGGGGCCTTGGCCAGAGCGGCTGCGGCCTGTTCAAACGGATCTGTCATCGTTTTGAGCATGTGCGACCATTGTTGTGCGGCACGGATCTGCGCCCGCGCCGCCATGTCGCCCGGCCGGCGCGCGGGCTCCTGCGCGCCGGCCGGGCTTCCCCTCATCAGAAGTTGAGCGTGGCCTTGGCGTACCAGTATCCGCCGTTGATGCCCCAGGGCGTCATGCTGATAGGCGCGCCATAGTTGTTGCCGTTGAGCGGGCGCGTGCCGGTGCTGGTGGTCAGGATCGGATAGGTGGGCGCCTGCACGTCGAACAGGTTGTTCGCGCCCACATCAAGCCGCAACCCCTTGGTCAGCTTGTAGCCCACGTTAAGGTCGGTAATGCCCGTCGTGCCGATCTTGACCAGCTGGGCCTGCGAACCCTGGCCCGAACCATCCGGGCTGATATGCTCGCTGGTGGTGCCATAGATCGTCTCGCGCAGGTTGACCGACCATTTCCCGTGCGTCCACAAGATGTTGCCGATGACTTTCACGCGCGGCGTGGCAGTGGTCAGCGCGTCCATCGCGGTTTGCGTGAGCAGGTTGGTCTGGTTGGCGCTGGCATTGTAGACCGATGCGGGCAGGCCCGAAATGCGCGTGATCGAGGTCTGGTTGTAGTTAAAGCCCAGCGACCAGTCGACATGACCGAAACCGGCGAAATCGCTGGCGTAGCTGGCAGTCGCCTCGACGCCGCGGGTGCGGGTGTCGGCGCCATTGGTGAACAGGTTGATGCCCGCGTAAGAGGTGGCATCGGCGGTGTTGATGCCGCGCGACTGCAGCGCATCGAGCACCGCCTGCGACACCACCGTCGTGCCCTGCGAACCATAGACCGTGGTCGAGACGACACGGTCGCGGATCTTGATCTGATAGGCATCGACCGTGATCTGCAGCTTGGGCAGCGGATGGGCGACAAAGCCGATCGAGAAGTTGGTCGACTTTTCAGGCTTCAGCTTCGAGAAGCCCAGGCTTTGCGCGGTGGCGCCATTGGGCGGCAGCTGGCCAAAGATCGAGGTGGGGCCAACGTTGACCGACGAGTAGTATTCCTCGGCCAGGGTGGGCGCACGGAAACCGTTGGACACCGTGCCGCGAATGGCAAAGGCGGGCGAGAAGTCGTAGCGCGCGTTGACCTTGCCCGTCCACACCGAGCCGAAGTCGGAATAGGTTTCGTAGCGGCCCGCAAGATCTGCGTGCAGCTTCTCGACCGGGTTGAACGCCACATCGACATAGCCAGCCCAGCTGTTGCGCCCGTTCGACCCGGCATTGTCGGGCGAGAAGCCCGGATAGGACTGCGCGCCGCTGCCATAATACGAGGCATATTCGCCCGAATTGATGGTGTAGGTGCCGTTGCGATATTCAGCGCCCATGGCCAGCGTAACCGGCTTGGCCAAGCCCAGATCGAAGTCGCGCGTCAGGTCGAAGTCGGCCACCCATTCGCTGTTGATGAGCTGGCCGTCATAGAAATTGCGCTGCAGCCCCGTCAGCGCCGTCGCACTCGATTTCTGTTCGAGCGCGAACATCGAGGCGTTGGCCGAATTGAGCGTGTAGAGGCTGACCGCATCGCGCCCATAGGTGGCCGACAGGTCATAGTTCCACTTCGACAGCTCGCCCTTGATGCCGGCGGTCAGCGAGAAATCCTGCTCGCGGATGCCTTCCATGGGCTGGAAACCATTGGGCAGCGGGTAAACCGTGGTGCCGGTGCTGGTCGTGCCCGAGATCTTGCTGCCGGGGCGATAGTTCTCGTAAGACTTGGCCACGCGGTTGCCATAGCTGCCAAAGGCATAGGCATGCGCGGTCGAACCGATGTCGTAGCCGGCGTTGAACGAGAGGTTGTAGAGCGTGTAGCGCGCATCGCCATTGATGGTGTTGACGTTGGGATAGCCGGCATTCGCCTTCAGGCCGGCCGCATCGATCGCGCTGGTCGAGCTGAGCAGGCTGCAGCTCGAACTGAAGTAACGGCGATCACAAGTGCCGTGCTGCGTGAAGTCGTGAAATTTATACTCGCCAGTAACGTTGACGAAGCCCTTCTCACCCAGCTTGAAACCCATGTTGAGCGCAGTCGAGATGCTTGAGCCGCCATTTTCGTAATTCTGGCCGCCAGTCACGTTGAAGGTGCCGCCATGGTCGGCATCTTTCAGGATGATATTGACCACGCCGGCAATAGCGTCCGAGCCGTATTGCGCCGCCGCGCCATCCTGCAGCACTTCGATATGGCCGATCGAGGCGACCGGCACATAGCTCAGGTCGGTCGTGGCCGAGCCGGTGTAGGGGCTGCCGCCCAGCACCGCCAGATTGCCCGTGGTGTGGCGCCGCTTGCCGTTGATGAGCACCAGCGTGTCGTTAGGGCTGATGCCGCGCAGCGCGGCCGAGAGGGTGAGGTTGGCCATGTCGCCACCAAAGCCCTGAAAATTCAGCGAAGGCAGCGTTTGCGCCATCACCTGCGTCAGGTCCTGCTGGCCCACGTTCTGGAACGCCTGCTGGCCTACCAGTTGGATGGGCGCGGCGCTGTCGGCTGCGCGCATGCCGGTCTGGCGGGTGCCGGTCACGATAATATCGGCGCCGCCCGGATCCTGCGCCGCGGCCGGCGCGTCTGCCGCAAAGGCAGTCATAGGAAAAGCGAATGCCAAAGCTGTCGTACAAAGCAGAGTTTTTTTCATAGACCCCTGTGCCCTCATGATGGCCTTTATCTAGGCTCCTGCCTGCATGAGTCGTTTCCGTTCTTGCGAAAACCGATCCCGCACTTGGGTTATGTTGCGATGCAAAAAGTGAATATACTTTCGAGGACGTATAGACAAAATGCATGGTACAATTTACACTATTGTCAGCTGATTCGTTTAATATATTAAATTTTATGGATATAATTATGCATGGCGCCGCCAAAACACAGGCGCACCATCGCACAGATCAGCAAATCACTGCAAATCCAGGCGCAGAACAACGCGCCGTCAAAAACAAGAGGTGAAATATATGCGCCCGGCAATGGCCATCCTTTCGTGGCGCATTTGCATGTTGCTTGTGCAACAATTCCGCGCGATGTCATTTACGCTAATGCGCGTACACCCATAGTAGAATGCCCGGCCGGGCATAACGCCTGACCGGGCACAACAGGAAACAGGACTGCGCCGGAGGGCCCCACGCGCCCTTATTTTTTGGGCGTCACCCATATCTCGACAGGGGCAACAAACTTGCCAGGTGCCGGCTTGCCCACATGCACACGGTCGGGCGTAACCTGCTCGCCATTCTCGAGGTGGAGCGTGATCCAGGGCTTGGGCATGCGGGCAAAGGTCATCTTTTGAATGGGTTGCCCGGTGGTCGAATTCATGATCGTGGCAATGATGCTCATCGCGCAGGCGATAGGCGGGGTGCCCCTTGCTTTCAACCGGCGCTCGCAGCTTACCCCCGGACCGCTGCCAGTCCGCCCGCTGCCAGCCCGCCCGCCACCAGTCGGCCGATCGAGGCAAATACCGCGCGCAATTGCGCCTCGTCGGGCGAGCCACCGCGCGTGTAGGCGCAAATCACCAGCGGCACATCGGGCCGGGGCCACACCAAGGCGATGTCACCTGCCGCGTCGTGGCCGTTATTGCCCGTCTTGTCGCCTATGGCCCAGCCCGCAGGCAGCCCCGCCCGCAGGCGATTGGCCCCCGTCTTGCACCCCAGCAACCACTGCCGCAGCAAAGCGCGCGAAGGCCCCGACAGCACCGGCCCCAGAACGATCTGCCGCAACACATGCGCCATGGCCCGCGGCGTGGTGGTGTTGCGCAAGCCCCCCGGCGGAGTGCGGTTCAGCTCAGGCTCGACATCGTCCAGCCGCGTTTGCGGCTCGCCCATTCTGCGCCAAAAGGCGGTTAGCGCCGCCGGCCCGCCCATGCGCTCCAGCAACAGATTGGCACAGGTATTATCGCTCTGCTCGACAGCGGCGGCACACATTTCGCGCACCGTCATTGCCCCCCTGCCCAGATTGGCCCGCGCCACCGGCGCCCACCAATCCGGCACCTGCGCAGGGCCAAAGGGAATGGACGCATCGAGCTTTTCGCGCCCATGATCGACATGCCACAACACGAAAGCCGCCAGCGAAGCCTTGAACGTGCTGCACATCACAAAGCGCTCGTCCGCGCGCCAGGCCAGGCTGGCCCCGCTGCGCAGGTTCTGGGCATAAAACCCGATATGCCCGCCACTCTGCGCCTCATAGGCGGCAATCGCCGGATCGGGCGGCACCAAGCCACCCGCCCCCGATGCAGGCGCCCGGCCATGCGAAACCCCGGCCTGCGCCAAAAACGCCCCGCCAGTCAGCACAAATGCGCGCCTGTTCAGCATGTTGCCCCGATCAAACCGGATCGCCAACCCGCCCGGCCCTGTCGAGCAAGGCCAGTTCCTCGGCGTTCAACACCAGTTCCATCGCGCCCAGCAATTCCTCGACCTGCGCCACGCTGGTGGCGCTGGCGATGGGCGCGGCGATGCCCGGCTGCGCCGCCAGCCACGCCAGCGCTACCTGCGCCACACTGGCCCCGCGCGCGTCGGCCACCGCATCGAGCGCGGCCAACACCTGCGGGCCATGGCCGGTGATGTATTTGCCCACCGCCCCGCCGCGCACGCCCGTGGCATCGGCCATGCTGCGATATTTGCCCGTCAGATAGCCGCTGGCCAGCCCGTAATAGGGGGTCATGCCGATCTCGTGCGCCACGCAATAATCCTGCACCGCGCCCTCATACTCGTCGCGTTCCAGCAGGTTGTACTGGTTCTGCAAGGCCTGAAAACGGGCAAGGCCAGCCCCTTCCTGCGCCTGCACAGCCGCGTCCAGTCGGTCGGCGGTGTAGTTCGAGCCGCCCACCGCGCGCACCTTGCCCGCCTGCACAAGCGCGTCAAAGGCATGGGCCACCGCGCCCAGTTCCTGCTCGGGGTCGTCGCGGTGGGCCAGATAGAGGTCGATCTGATCGGTGCCCAGCCGCTGCAGCGACGCCTCGGCCGCGCGGGCGATATGGGCCGGCGACAGCCCCTTCACGCCGTCGATGGGCAACATGCCCACCTTGGTGGTGATCATCACATCCTCGCGCCGGCCGCGCTGGCGCAACCACTGGCCGATCACCGTTTCCGATTCGCCGCCCGCATGGCCCGGCGCCCATGCCGAATAGACATCGGCCGTGTCGATCATCCGGCCACCGCCCGCGACAAAGGCATCGAGCACGGCAAAGCTGGTGGCCAGATCGGCTGTCCAGCCAAAGACATTGCCACCAAGGATCAGCGGCGGGGTGGTCAGTTCGGATCGGCCAATGCGGCGCAGCTGGGTCATATCCATCTCCTGCCGGCGGGGGGCGCCGGTCTTGCCCCTTCAAATGCCCCAAACCCGAAATCGACGATAGATTTCATGTCGATTTCTTCCGCCGCTCGAGTTTTTCTAGCCCTGCCGCTGACCCGCCTCTCAGGGCAAGGCGCGGAAACGATAGTCCATGAAGCGCACATGCCCGCTGCCGCTGGCATAAAGCGCGGGCCGCAGCGAAGACAGATCATCGACCGTATTGGCCTGATAGCCCGACACCTCGCTGCGGATGCCGTGGCGGGTCCACGCCTTGCCGTCGAGGCTGTAGTAGAAGGTGACGATGTTGCGGTCATTCACGATGCGCAGATGCAGGCGCGGTGCGGCCGGCGCCGGCTCCTGCCAGAAGCTGGCGCGGCCACCGCGCCATGTGGTCATGTGCTGCCCGTCAAACCCCATGCCCAGGAACAGGCGATCGTCGTAGAACAGCAGCAGGCCGCCCTGCGCGCCCTCGTCGGCCTCCATCGTCACGGTAATCTCATAGGCATGGTCGCCCACCGTCTGCGTCAGCGGAGAACAATCGGCAGGGCCGGTCCCCTTGGCCGCCAGTTCGAGCACGCCATTGCCCACCCGCGCGCGCGCCAGCTCGCCCGGCGCCGCGCCATAGAACGTCCAGCGTGTGCCAAAGGCCGGGGTGGTGAAATCGTCCGACCGCGCCAATCCGCCCGGCTCGCCAGCATGCCCCGTGGGCATCGGCAGCGCCATCGACAGATCGCCCCCCAACGCGCGCGGCCAGCCATCCGCCCCCCACGCCAGCGGCTCGAGCAAGGTCTGCCGGCCCAGTGTACGATAGCCGTTCTCATAGCCGTGATAGACGGTGTACCAATTGCCCTTTGGCCCCTCGACCATCGTGGCATGGCCGCGCGACCACCAGGCCTCCTTGTCGCTGCGGGTGCGCACGATGGGGTTGTGCGGGCAGTTCTCCCAAGGGCCCAGCACCGATTTCGACCGGGCGACGATGACCATATGGCTGGTCGCCGGGCCAGAGGTGCCGCCCACCGCCGAGACCAGATAGAACCACGCGCCACGCCGGAACAGCTTAGGCCCCTCGAGCGAATAGCCCTCGGTCACCCAGTCCTCGGGATAGTGCCAGCCATCATAGGCCTTTTCGACCGGGCCGGCGGTGGACAGCCCATCCTCGCTCAGCGCCACGCGGTTGATGCCCGAGAGGAACAGGTAGCGGCGCCCATCCTCGCCCACGACATGGCCCGGATCGATCAGCCCGCCAATCTTGAGGTCGACCGGATCGCTCCACGGGCCCGCCATGCTGTCGGCGTGGATGACGTAGATGTTGGCAAAGCTGGCCAGCCCCTTGGACCAGGGCGCCTTCATGAAGGGGATGTAGATGTAGTAACGCCCGTCATGCTTGGCGATGTCGACGGCAAAGACCGTGCCCAGCGGTTTGGCCAGCGCTGGCCCCAGCGGGCGCCAGTTCACCAGATCGCGCGAGTGCCAGATCAGCAGGCCGGGCGCCGCATCGAAGCTGGAATGGGTCATGTAATAGTCCTCGCCGTCCTTGAGGATCGACGGGTCGGGGTAGTCGCCCGGCATGATGGGGTTGCGATACCAGCCATTGCCAAGGTCGGCGCGGCGCTCGCCCTCGGGGCCAGTGGCGAGGCGCAGGGCAGGCTTTGGCGCGGCGCGGGTGGCAGCAGCGCCAGCGCCCGGCAGCGCGGCAGCCATTGCGCCAGTCATAAGGCCACCAATGGCACGGCGACGGGTGGGCATCCTTCACTCTCCAACTTATATAGAACCACGGTTCTAGATTTATCCGCCGGCAAGGCAAGGCCGATTTTCCCGCTGGTCCTCGTGCTGAAACCCGGTTTCGCAGGCGGACAATCCTGTCTAGGTTTCAGCCCGTTACCGGCAAGGTCAGGGTATTGATGGCGCAGCGCAGGACAAAAGTGTTTTTCGACGCCGGGTGCAGGCCCAACCCCGGCGCCATCGAGGTGGCCGTGGTCATGCGCGGCACAACGCATCTCTTCGACCAGCTGGGCGAAGGAACGAACAGCGACGCCGAATGGCTCGGACTGTTGTGTGCGCTCGAACTGGCGCAGGCGCAGGGGGCCGAGAATGTCGAGCTGATCGGTGATGCGCTCGAGGTGATCCGGCAGGCCAATGCGGCGCTGGGCGGCGCACCTTGCGGCCCAGCCCATCCACAGCGCCAGCACATCCTCCGTTTCATGGCGCTGGCCCGGCAGGCTCGGCCTGCGCGCATCCGCTGGGTCAAGCGGGCGCAAAATCTGGCCGGCATCGCGCTGGCCGCCCGCCACCCGCGATAAGCGGCGCTAGGCCGGCCGGCAGGCCTGCAACTCGCGCGCAATGGTGGCCACCAGTTCGGCAGCGGGCATTGCGCGCGACAGCGGCGCGCCCTGCCCGGCCCATTGCGCGCCAAATCCATGCTCGCCTTTGGCTTTTGCCGCCGCGTTCAAGGCTTTGCCCGCATCATAGGCGATGGGGTAGGCAGGCAGCGCCACATCTTGCAACCTATCGGCCAGCGCTGAAAAGCGGTTGGCCAGCACCCGCGCGGGCCGCCCCGAGATGAGCGAGGTAAGGCAGGTGTGATGCGCCCCCGGCCCGGCCAGCGCAGCCCGGTAGGCCGCATCGGCATCCGATTCCGGGCAGGCAATGAAGGCCGTGCCCAGCTGCCCTGCCACCGCCCCCAGATCGAGCGCCGCGGCCAGCCCCGCGCCATCCATGATGCCGCCAGCAGCAACAACCGGCCGCGCGCACTCTTTGGCCAAAAGGCGGGCCAGCGCAAAGGTGCCAAGGGCATCATCGGGCGCGGCCGGATCGAACACGCCGCGATGGCCGCCCGCCTCGATGCCTTGCGCCACGATCACGTCGATGCCCGCCCGCTCGGCGGCGCGCGCCTCGGCCAGGCTGGTGGCGGTGGCCATCAGCAGGCAACCCGCGCCACGCAGCGCCGCCAGCGCCTGCGCATCGGGCAGGCCAAAGTGAAAGCTAACCACCGCCGGGCGCACTTCGAGCAGCATCGCCAGCATCTCGGGGTCTTGCGCAAAGCTGCGGTAAATGCAGCGCAACTGCGCAGGGGGCGCCGCATCGAATGCGCCAAACACAGGCCGCAGCGCCTCGATCCACGCCGCCTCGACATGCGGGTTGGCCTGCGCGGGGGCGTGAACGAACAGGTTGACGTTAAAGGCGCGCGTAGTGCGCTCGCGCAACCGGGCGATCATGGCCGCCGCCCCGCCCGCATCTGTCGCGCCAAGGCCCAGCGCGCCCAGCCCCCCCGCCTCACACACCGCGCCCGCCAGAGCCGGCGTCGACACGCCCGCCATGGGCGCCTGAAACAAGGGGAGCGAAAGGCCTAGGCGAT
>DATMUT010000545.1:0-4977 GCA_035563755.1 Novosphingobium sp. | reverse complement strand
GTCCAACGGCATTGCCGAAAAGGCACAATACTGCTAGGCGCTGCCTTTATGTCTGCCTGTGATCAATGTGTTGTGCGAAACAGGGCAATCTGTGCCGCGCTCGACCAGAACGAGATCAACGCTCTTAACGCGATTGGTCGCCGGCGCAGCCTTGTTTCGGGCGAGTCGCTTATTTGGGAAGGCGAGGACTCGGTCCTCGTGGCCAATGTGATCGAGGGCGTGCTCAAGCTGTCGACCGGGACCGAGGACGGGCGCGAGCAGATCGTGGGCGTGGTCTACCCGTCCGACTTCATCGGCCGGCCCTTTGGCGGCACCACCAATCACGGCGTCACGGCGCTTACCGATGCGCGGGTCTGCGTGTTCTCGCGCACCGATTTCGACGCTTTCGCGCGCGAGCATCCCGGCCTCGAGCACAAGCTGCTGCAGCGCACGCTGACCGAGCTGGACCGCACGCGCCGCTGGATGCTGCTGCTGGGCCGCAAGTCGGCCAGCGAGAAGGTGGCCAGCTTCCTGCTCGAACTGTCGGACCGCCTTTCGCCGCTCACCTGCGAAACCCATGGCGAGGGCACGGCGAGCCGCTTCGTCCTGCCCTTCAGCCGCCAGCAGATTGCCGACGTGCTGGGCCTGACGATCGAGACGGTGAGCCGCCAGTTCACCCGCCTCAAGGGCGAGGGCACGATCGACCTGCCGTCGCGCCGCGAGGTCATCATCAAGGATCGCGGCGCCCTTTCGGCCGACGCAGGCTAAGGGCGCGGCGCAGTCCGGACGCTTTGGCCGGGCACTGTTGCCGGGCCAGCCATTTCCCCTGAAACGACGACAGGCAGGAAGCGCCTTCCCGCCCCTGCCTGCCTGGATGTTGCCTGCCCCGGCGCGCTGCCGTGGAGCCTGTTTCGCGCCTCTCGGAGCGCCGGCGGGCCATTGAGCCACCATGCCGGCCGGCACCCCGATGGGCAGGCTGTTTCCAACCCGGTCGCTCAGAACCGATAGCTCACGCCGCCCGAGAGCACCCACGGATCGAGCTGGTGGCGGGTGCTGAGCACCTCGGTGCCGCCGGCATAGAAGTGTGCGTTGGTGCCCACCCAATAGCGCTTGGCATCGAGCGAGAGGCCGTAGCCATGGCCCAGCGCGATATCGACGCCCGCCTGCACCGCCACGCCAAATTCGCTCGACAGCTTGGTGCGCGTCACGCCCAGCGCCTTGACCGAGGCATTGGGATCATCGGCCAGCACTATGAACAGCGTCGGACCGACACCCACATAGGGCTTGATGCCATGGCCCAGCGGCAGGTGATACTTGGCGGTGAAGGTGGCGGGAATGATGTGGATGTTGTCGACAACCTGCGTGCCCTTGATCGCGCCCTGGGTCACGTTCACGTGGTGAGCGGTCACGCAGCAGATCGTCTCGACCGAGATGTTCTTGGTGAAGAAATACTCGATGGCGACGGTGGGCACGACATTGTCGCTGGTGGCGGTGTTGGTCACCGCGCCGCTGCTGACCAGATGGGCCGCATCGCTGTTCACCTTGTTGACCGAGCCGTCGGTCACGACGGCGCTGGCCAGCAACTTGACCTGGATCTTGCCGTCGGGGTTGCCCTCGGCGTGCGCGGCGCCGGCCAGCATCGTGGCGGCGGCCAGGGCGACCAGCTTGGCCGCGAGCTTGGTTGTCTTGCGCATATGGTTTCTTCCTTGGCCGCGTCGCCCACCCCCTTGTGGACGGCTTCCTCGCGGCGTCGGGGCTGATCTGCGCCCGATGCGGCGTTGCGGCATTGACCGTGCGCAAGCGAATTTTTGATGCGGCGCAAAACGCGCCTTTTGTGTGACACGGCTGTGGCTAACAGGTGACACGCGCAGGCGCGAGGCGGGTCGTCCCGGTCGTCTTTGATCGTAAACGGGGCGATGGCCAAGTGCCTCGCGCGCTGCTGCTGGCCCGGCGAGTCGAGAGGGAGCAGGCGGGGGACAGGGCGCGCGGCGCAGGGCCAGCCCGCGGTCAGGGGCAATGGCGGGCGCTGGCACCCGGCCAATGGTCCTATGGCGGCTGCTTGGGCCGCGCGCGTATGGCGGACAAACGACTGTTATAAAGCGCAAAGCCGCGTTTTTTGGCAGTTTGCGCCATTTTGATGGGGATCAAGGCAGTCAGCGCGGGCGCGCTTGTATAGGCTCGACCATCATAGCTGGCATGAGAGGGAAGGCTCATGGTTACTGTACTCACGCGGGCTGGTATCTGGCTCGCGCTTTTGCTCGTTTCCATACTGGCCATAGTTGCCGCCAAGGATTCGGGTTTCGCCCTGCAAATGGCGACCGTTGCCGTTGCCTGTGTGGTTGGCCTGTATTTCACGCTGACCAAGCAGGATTACTCGCGTCTGGCGCGCGGCCTTGCCGCGCCCGAGGCGGATCAGTCGGTCTATGACGACGATGTGATCCGCTGGGGCGTGATTGCTACCGTTTTCTGGGGGGCAGCAGGCTTCCTGGTGGGCCTGGTCATCGCCTTGCAGCTGGCCTACCCCGATCTCAACGTCGCGCCGTGGTTCAACTTTGGCCGGATGCGGCCGTTGCATACCTCGGCGGTCATCTTCGCTTTCGGAGGCAATGCGCTGATCGCCACGTCGTTCTACGTCGTGCAGCGCACCTGCCGGGCGAGGCTGGCCTTCCCCGGCCTCGCCCGTTTCGTGTTCTGGGGGTATCAGCTCTTCATCGTGCTGGCCGCCACCGGCTATCTGGAAGGCATCACGCAGGGCAAGGAATATGCCGAGCCCGAGTGGTACGTCGACCTGTGGCTGACGGTGGTGTGGGTGGCCTATCTGGTCGTCTTCGGGGGCACGATCCTCAAGCGCAGCGAGCCGCACATCTATGTGGCCAACTGGTTCTACCTCTCGTTCATCCTGACCGTGGCGATGCTGCATCTGGTGAACAACCTGGCCATTCCCTACAGCCTGCTGGGCGCCCATTCGGCCAGCTTCTTTGGCGGCGTGCAGGGGGCCATGGTGCAGTGGTGGTATGGCCACAATGCGGTGGGCTTTTTCCTGACCGCCGGCTTCCTTGGCATGATGTATTACTTCGTGCCCAAGCAGGCCCAGCGTCCGGTCTATTCCTATCGCCTCTCGATCATCCACTTCTGGGCGCTGATCTTCCTCTATATCTGGGCGGGTCCGCATCACCTGCACTATACCGCCTTGCCCGACTGGGCGCAGACGCTGGGCATGGTGTTCTCGGTGATGCTGTGGATGCCCAGCTGGGGCGGCATGATCAACGGCCTGATGACGCTGAACGGCGCATGGGACAAGCTGCGTACCGATCCGGTGCTGCGCATGTTCGTGATGAGCCTGGCCTTCTACGGCATGAGCACGTTCGAAGGTCCAATGATGTCGGTCAAGAGCGTCAACTCGCTCTCGCACTACACCAACTGGACCATCGGGCACGTGCATTCGGGCGCTCTGGGCTGGAACGGCATGGTCACCTTTGGCGCGATCTATTACCTGACGCCGCGCCTGTGGAACCGGACACGCATGTACAGCCTGCGCATGGTCAATTGGCACTTCTGGACCGCGACGCTGGGCATCGTGTTCTATGCCGCCAGCATGTGGGTGGCGGGCATCACGCAAGGGTTGATGTGGCGTGAATATGGCGCCGACGGCTATCTGGTGAACAGCTTTGCCGATGCCGTGGCCGCCATTCACCCCATGTATGTGCTGCGCGCCTTTGGCGGCCTGCTCTACCTGTCGGGTGCGGCCTTCATGGTGGTCAACGTGTGGCGCACCATTGCCGGCGACCTGCGTGACGAGGCGCCCATGTACAACATCGACCAGAACAAGGCGAACGACGTGCCTCTGCCCGCCGCCGCCCAGCCTGCCGAGTGAGGGGAGCGACCATGTCCAACCAGACCAAACAACCCTTCGCCTGGCACTCGACGCTCGAGCGCAACCTGATCATCCTGGGCGTGTTCGCCTTCATCGCGGTGCTGTTTGGCGGCATCGTCGAGATCGCGCCGCTGTTCTGGATCGACAACACCATCGAGAAGGTGAAGGGGGTTCGCCCCTACACCCCGCTCGAACAGGCCGGGCGCGACATCTATGTGCGCGAGGGCTGCTACCTGTGCCACAGCCAGATGATCCGGCCGTTCCGCGACGAGACCGAACGCTATGGCCACTACAGCCTGGCCGCCGAGTCGATGTATGACCACCCGTTCCAGTGGGGGTCCGAGCGTACCGGCCCCGACCTGGCGCGCGTGGGCGGCAAGTATTCGGACGCCTGGCATGTGCAGCACCTTTCGGCGCCGCGCAGCGTGGTGCCCGAATCGATCATGCCCAACTACGCCTTCCTGGCGAAGAACGAGCTGAAGGCAGGCGACATGGCTGCCGAACTGACAGCCTATCGCCACACCGGCGTGCCCTACTCGAAGGCCGACATCGCCAAGGCGAATGATGACCTGAAGGCACAGGCCGGCATTGGCGATGCGGGCGATCTGGCCACGCGCTATCCCAAGGCGCAGATCCGCGACTACGACGGCGACCCCAAGCGGCTGACCGAAATGGACGCGCTGGTGGCCTATCTGCAGGTGCTGGGCACGATGGTCGATGTGGAATCGGCTGCGGCGCAAGAACAGCTGGCCAAGGAGAAGGGGCGATGAATGGCGCTGAAACCTATGCCGCGCTGCGCAACTTTGCCGACAGCTGGGGCCTTGCCGCAATGCTGGTGTTCTTCGTGATGGCCTGCGCCTGGCCCTTTCGCCCCGGCGGGCGAAAGGCGGGTCAGGAAGCGGCCAACATGATCTTCAAGGACGACGAAAATGGCCAATAAGCGCATCGACGAGCCGACCGGCACCGAGACGATGGGTCATGAGTGGGACGGCATCGAGGAACTGAACACCCCGCTGCCCAGCTGGTGGCTCTACAGCTTCTACGCCTGCATCGTGTTCGCTATCGGCTATAGCGTGGTCTATCCGGCCATTCCGGGCCTGCACGAGGGCTCGCATGGCACCTTT
>DATMUT010000544.1:0-7920 GCA_035563755.1 Novosphingobium sp. | reverse complement strand
TTCGGACTTGCCTGATGTGAACAAATCTGGAACATGATTGCCCATGAGTCTGACCCATATTACCGTCCGTGGTGCGCGCGAACATAATCTCAAGGGCATCGACATTGCCCTGCCGCGCGATCAGTTGATCGTCATCACGGGCCTGTCCGGCTCGGGCAAGTCGAGCCTTGCGTTCGACACGATCTATGCCGAGGGGCAAAGGCGCTATGTCGAGAGCCTGTCGGCCTATGCCCGCCAGTTCCTCGAGATGATGCAGAAGCCCGATGTCGAGCATATCGACGGGCTTTCGCCTGCCATTTCGATCGAGCAGAAGACCACCAGCCGCAATCCGCGATCGACCGTGGCGACGGTGACCGAGATTTACGACTATATGCGCCTGCTGTGGGCGCGGGTGGGCGTGCCTTACAGCCCGGCCACGGGCCTGCCGATCAGCGCGCAGACCGTTTCGCAAATGGTCGACCGGGTCATGGCCCTGCCCGAGGGGACGCGCGCCTATCTGTTGGCGCCGGTGGTGCGCGGGCGCAAGGGCGAATACCGCAAGGAAATCGCCGAATGGCAGAAGGCCGGCTATACCCGCCTGCGCGTGAACGGCGAGCTGGTGGCGATCGAGGATGCGCCAACGCTCGACAAGAAGTTCAAGCATGACATCGAGGTGGTGGTCGACCGCATCGCGGTAAAGGCGGGCATCGAGAGCCGCCTGGCCGACAGTTTCGAGCAGGCATTGAAGCTGGCCGAGGGGCTGGCCTATGTCGACCTGGCCGATGGCGTGGTGCCCGGGCGCGAGGGCGAGGTGGAAACCGGCTCGAAGAAGAAGGGCGCGCAGCTGAAGGGCGCCGGTATTCCGGCCAACCGCATCGTCTTTTCCGAGAAGTTCGCCTGCCCGGTCTCGGGCTTTACGCTCGAGGCGGTCGAGCCGCGATTGTTCTCGTTCAATGCGCCGCAGGGGGCTTGCCCGGCTTGCGATGGCCTGGGCGAAAAACTGCTGTTCGACCCGCAGCTGGTGGTGCCTAACGAGGCGCTGTCGATCAAGGCCGGGGCGGTGGTGCCCTGGGCCAAGTCGAACCCGCCAAGCCCCTATTACATGCAGGTGCTCACCAGCCTGGGCAAGCATTTCGGCTTCAGCCTCGAGGCGGCCTGGGCCGATCTGCCGGCCGAGGCCAAGATCGTGGTGCTTTATGGCACCGGCAAGACCCCTGTGCCGCTCACCTTCATGGACGGGCGCAAGCTTTATACCGTCACCAAGCCGTTCGAGGGGGTGATCGGCAATCTGTCGCGCCGGATGCTGACGACCGACAGTGCGTGGATGAAAGAGGAGCTGGGCAAGTTCCAGACTGCGCAGCCTTGCGAAGTGTGCGAGGGCAAGCGGTTGAAGCCCGAGGCGCTGTGCGTGAAGCTGGCCGACAGCGACATTTCGAGCGCCACCCGCCTGTCGGTGGCCGATGCGCTGGCATGGTTTTCGGGGCTGAACGACAAGCTGACCGACCAGCAGCAACAGATCGCCAAGGCCATTCTGAAAGAGATCAACGAGCGGCTGGGCTTCCTCAACAATGTGGGGCTCGACTATCTCAACCTCGACCGCACCAGCGGCACGCTGTCGGGGGGCGAGTCGCAGCGCATCCGTCTGGCCTCGCAGATCGGCAGCGGGCTGTCGGGCGTGCTCTATGTGCTCGACGAGCCGTCGATCGGCCTGCACCAGCGCGATAATGACCGGCTGCTCGAAACGCTCAAGCGGCTGCGGGATCTGGGCAATACGGTCATTGTGGTCGAGCATGACGAGGATGCGATCCGCGCGGCCGACTATATTGTCGATCTTGGCCCGGGCGCTGGCGTGCATGGCGGCGAAGTGGTGGCCGAGGGCACTTTGGCCGACATTCTGGCCAATCCGAACAGCGTGACGGGCCAGTATCTGACGGGGCAGATGCGTATTGCCGTGCCCGAGAGCCGGCGTCCGGGCAATGGCCTGTCGATCGTGGTCGAGAATGCGCGGGCCAACAACCTGCGCGGCGTGACGGCGCGTTTTCCGCTGGGCACCTTCTGCTGCGTGACCGGCGTGTCTGGCTCGGGCAAGTCGACGCTTACGCTCGATACGCTGCAGGCCGGGGCGTCGCGCGCGCTCAATGGCGCGCGGGTGATTGCCGGCGCGCACGACCGGATCGTCGGGATCGAGCAGTGCGACAAGGTGATCGAGATCGATCAGTCGCCGATTGGCCGCACACCGAGGTCGAACCCGGCGACCTATACCGGCGCCTTCACGCTCATCCGCGACTGGTTTGCCGGCCTGCCCGAGGCGCAGGCGCGCGGTTACAAGCCGGGGCGCTTCAGCTTCAACGTCAAGGGCGGCCGCTGCGAGGCCTGTCAGGGCGACGGGTTGATCAAGATCGAGATGCATTTCCTGCCCGACGTTTACGTGACTTGCGAGGAATGCGGCGGCAAGCGCTATAATCGCGAGACGCTTGAGGTGAAGTTCAAGGGCTTTTCGATTGCCGATGTGCTGGACATGACCATCGAGGATGCCGAAAGCTTCTTTGCCAACGTGCCGCCCATTCGCGATCGCATGCATATGCTCAACGAGGTGGGGCTGGGCTATGTGAAGGTGGGCCAGCAGGCGACGACCCTGTCGGGCGGCGAGGCGCAGCGGGTGAAACTGGCCAAGGAACTGGCGCGCCGGTCGACCGGGCGCACGCTCTATGTGCTCGACGAGCCGACCACGGGCCTGCATTTCGAGGATGTGCGCAAGCTGCTCGAAGTGCTGCACCGGCTGGTCGATCAGGGCAACAGCGTGGTGGTGATCGAGCATAATCTGGACGTGATCAAGACGGCCGACTGGATCATCGACATGGGACCAGAGGGCGGCGTGCGCGGTGGCCAGATCGTGGCCGAAGGCACGCCCGAGCAGGTTGCCGCCAATCCGGCCAGCCACACGGGCTATTATCTGCGGCCGTTGCTGGCGGCCGACTAGGCGGCCAGCATGCGCAGCACCTCGGCAAAGGCGCCGCGTTCGGCGGCCATGGAATAGCGCTGTGCTTCCGCTTTGCCGGCTGTGGCCAGGCGGTGAGCAAGGTGCGGATCGGCGATCAGGCGCCGCGCCGCGCCGGCCAGTGCGTCCGGCTCGCGGGAGGGCATGAGGCAGGTCTGTTCATCGCGGCAAAACTGCCGGTTGCCGACCGCATCCGGGCAAATGACCGCGCATCCCGCCGCCATCGCCTCGAGCGCTGGCAGGTAAAATCCCTCTGCCGGGTCGGGAAGGGTGATGGCAATGCGGGCGCTGGCGATCCTCTCGAGATAGGCCGCGCGCGCAAGCGGGGTGACCATGGCACGCGCCGCGATGCCCCGCGCGGCGAGTGCCCGCGTCACATCGAGGGCGAGGTCAGGGTGCTTGAGGCCGGCGATCACGACGCCCTGGCGGGGCATCCGGGGCGCAGGCATCATCGTTTCGTCGATCGCCGCTGGAATGGTCAGGACCGGCCCGTTGACCTGACCCGTTGCCCGCAGCGCCTGCGCCACCTGTTCGCTCACGCAGATGCGGATCGCCCGGCGCGACAGGAAGGCAAAGCGCGGGTCTTGCCGGTCGGCATGGCGGGTGTGTTGAATGAGGTTCACCACCGGCACCTCTTCTTCGATTCCCGCAGGCACCTGCGCCCAATCCATACCGGCAAGGAACAGCGCGCTGGCGTGGCGGGGGTACCAATGCGGGGTGAGGCAGCCCTGCGGGAAGGGATGGTCGGGCCGGCTGTTGGCGCTCAGGTGCAGGACGGGGGCGAAGAGGCCGCTGGCCTGCGTGTGGGCAATGTAGTCCGCCACCTTGAGATGGCCGCCCTGAAAGGCCTGATAATTGCGATAGAAGGCAAGGGTTGGCAGGGGGGAGGCGGTATCGTTCATCACCGGGGCATAGGCGTTGCGCAGCGGCCCGCTAACCGCGACAATGTCCGAAATCGAGGTAGCTCACGAAAACAGGGCGCCCCGTCCGAAACGAAGCGCCCCGCATTCTCATGCCGTTACAGAAAAAGCGGCTTGCGCTTACTTCTGGTTGGCCAGCAGCTTCAGGCGCAGCGCGTTCAGCTTGATGAAGCCGGCCGCATCCTTCTGGTCATAGGCGCCCGCATCGTCCTCGAACGTCACATGGCGTTCCGAATACAGCGAATGCACCGACTTGCGGCCCACGACCGAGGCGCTGCCCTTGTACAGCTTCAGACGCACCGTGCCCGAAACCTTGGCCTGCGAATGGTCGATGGCGGCCTGGAGCATCTCGCGCTCGGGGCTGAACCAGAAGCCGTTGTAGATCAGCTCGGCATACTTGGGCATCAGCTCATCCTTCAGGTGAGCCGCGCCGCGATCCAGCGTGATCGATTCGATGCCGCGATGCGCGCGGGCATAGATCTCGCCGCCCGGCGTTTCATACATGCCGCGCGACTTCATGCCGACAAAGCGGTTCTCGACCAGATCGAGGCGGCCGATGCCATGCTTGCGGCCCAGATCGTTCAGGGCAGCCAGCAGGGTGGCGGGGCTCATCGCCTCGCCGTTCAGCGCGACGCCGTCGCCCTTCTCGAACTCGATCTCGATATATTCGGGGGTGTCAGGCGCGTCCTCGGGGTTGACCGTGCGGCTGTACACATAATCGGGCACTTCCTGCCACGGATCTTCCAGCACCTTGCCCTCGGACGAGGTGTGCAGCAGGTTGGCGTCGGTCGAGAACGGGCTTTCGCCGCGCTTGTCCTTGGGCACCGGGATCTGATGCTCTTCGGCCCAGGCGATCAGCGCGGTGCGGCTGGTCAGGTCCCACTCGCGCCAGGGCGCGATGACCTTGATGCCCGGCTCGAGCGCATAGGCCGACAGCTCGAAACGGACCTGATCGTTGCCCTTGCCGGTGGCGCCATGCGACACGGCGTCGGCGCCGGTCTCGCGGGCGATCTCGATCAGGCGCTTGGAGATCAGCGGGCGGGCGATCGACGTGCCCAGCAGATAATCGCCCTCGTAGCGGGCATTGGCGCGCATCATCGGGAAGACGAAATCGCGCACGAATTCCTCGCGCAGGTCGTCGATATAGATGTGCTCGGGCTTGATGCCCATCAGCTCGGCCTTGGCGCGGGCCGGCTCCAGCTCTTCGCCCTGGCCCAGATCGGCGGTAAAGGTGACGACCTCGCAATTATAGGTGACCTGAAGCCACTTGAGGATCACCGAGGTGTCGAGGCCGCCCGAATAGGCGAGAACGACCTTCTTGATGTCGGACATGGGAGGCGCTCCGTGAGAGAAGGGAAATCGGCGCGCGCCTAGCAGGGGGGGGCAGCGCGCGCAAGGGCAGGCATAAGCGGCTGCGTTTCAGCTGCGCGCCAGATAGAGCACGTCGCGCGGCTGGGCCAGCAGGTGCTGGCCGGAATCGATGAACAATGTCTCGCCGCTGGCCAGCCATCCGCCCGACAGGAAGTGGCTGGCGTCGGCCAGCTCGTCGGGGCTGGTCAGGCGCTGCAGCAGGTTCATCCGCCCGCTGCGCTCGTGCTCTTCGGGCCGCTGGTCGAAGCTGGGCAGCATGGCGCCGGGGGCAAGGCCATAGATGCGATCGGCCGGTGCCGATGCCTGATGCGCCATGGCCAGCATGCGCACCGTGGCGCCCAGGGCATATTTGGCCATCGTATAGCTGAAGAAATCGGGGTTGGGGTTGGCCAGCTTCATGTCGAGCAGGTTGACCACGCGCCGCCCGCCGCCCGCCCGTGCCTGCGCCAGAAAGGCCTGTGCCATGCGCGTGGGGGTGATGGCATTCACCGCCATCGCCTCGCTCATTACAGTAGGGTCGATCGCGCCTGCGCCATCATAGCGGAACACGGCCGCGCTGTTCACCAGCATGCGCCAGTCGGGCAGGCGCCCCGCCAGATCGGCGATCATGGCCACCGCCGCGTCGCCATCGGCCAGCTCGCACTGGGCTATTTCCGCGCTGGGCAGGCTGGCGGCCAGGCTTTGGGCGGCATCACGGCTGTGGCCATAATGGATGACAACGTGCCACCCGGCGGCGCCAAACCGGCGAGCAATGGCGGCGCCAATACGCTTGGCGCCGCCGGTTATCAGTATTGCAGGACGTGTCATCCCGCCCGTCAAGCACAGTGCCGGGCGTTAGGGAAGGTGCCTTTTGGGCAGTTTATCCCAGCGCGGCCTGCTTTTCGTCGGCGAGGCGGTCCAACTCGGCGCGGCTCATTTTCTGTGCGGCGGTTTTCAGCTGGCCGCAGGCCGCATCGATGTCGCGCCCGCGCGGGGTGCGCACCGGAGCGCTGATCCCGGCCTCGAACACGATGTCGGAAAAGCGCCTGATCCGCTCGGGGCTCGAGCATTCGTAGATCGCGCCCTCCCACGGGTTGAACGGGATGAGGTTGACCTTGGCCGGCAGCTTGTACTTGCGGATCAGGCGCACCAGTTCGCGCGCGTCCTCGTCGCTGTCGTTCTTGTCCTTCAGCATCACATATTCAAACGTGATGCGCCGCGCATTCGATGCGCCGGGATAGTCGGCGCAGGCCTGCAGCAGCTCTTCAAGGCCGTACTTGCGGTTGATCGGCACGATCTCGTCGCGCACTTCCTTGCTCACCGCATGCAGCGAAACGGCCAGGTTCACGCCGATTTCCTCGCCGCATTTGGCCATGGCCGGCACCACGCCGCTGGTCGACAGGGTGATGCGGCGCTTCGACAGGGCGAGGCCATCGCCATCCATCACCAGCTTGAGCGCATCGCGCACATTGTCGAAATTATACAGCGGCTCGCCCATGCCCATCATCACGATGTTGGTCAGCAAACGGCCGTCGGGTGAGTAGCCGCCATCCTCGTCGACCAGCTCGTCAGTCAGCGCGGCCAGATCGGCCTGGCCCGCCTTGGGCCATTCGCTCAGCGCGTCGCGTGCCAGCATGACCTGCCCGACGATCTCGCCCGGCGTCAGGTTGCGCACCAGCCGCATCGTGCCGGTGTGGCAGAACCGGCAATTGAGCGTGCAGCCCACCTGCGAGGACACGCAGAGCGTGCCGCGATCGGCATCGGGAATAAACACCATCTCGAAGTCATGCCCGTCGGCGGTGCGCAGCAGCCACTTGCGCGTGCCGTCGGTCGAATGCTGCGAGACGACGATTTCGGGCCGGCCAATCACGAAGCGCTCGGCCAGCCAGGGGCGCATCGTCTTGGCGATGTCGGTCATGCCGTCGAATTCGGTCACGCCGCGGTGGTAGATCCAGTGAAACACCTGCTTGGCGCGCAACTTGGCGGCCTTCGCATCCAGACCGGCCGTGGCGAACAGCTCGGCAATGCGCGGGCGGGCCAGGCCCGTCAGGTCAACGCGGCCATCGGGGCGCGCGGTAATGTCGCGCGCAACCGGCACGGGGTCGATCAGGCCGGGAATGGCCATGGGGGCGCCGCTGGCGGCGGGCGCTGCTTGTGTTTCGCTATGGGGCATGGGCGCGCGCATAGCCTATTTGCGGGCCAAACGCCAGTGCCGCAAAGCGCCTAGCTGCGCGCGCAGCCCAGCAATGCGGCGTCCATGGCGGTCGCCGCGCCGTCGAGCGACCAGCTTTGGGCAAAGCTGCGGCCCGAGGCATCCTTTGCGCTGATACTCATGCCCGAAGCCGAGCGCATGGCGGCGGTAATGGCGGCATCCATGCGGGCGTCGGCTGCCCAGGCGTCGGCGCCGGTGGCGGCCAGGCGGAAGTGCTCGCCATTGATCGATAGGGTCGCGGTTGCCACCTGGCGGCCAAGGTGGACGTGGAATTGCCCGCGAATGGCGCGTCGGGGCCAGGTGGCAATATCGGCGTAGGGCGTATCTGCAAGGGCGGTGCGGTCGCGGCGATGCCTTGCGTTGCCGCGGTGCGAGGTGCTGGCCGCGATGGCGTAGCAGCGCGGGACGGCGGCGTCGCGAAACGCGCCCCATGCGCCGAACATGCCCAGTGCATCGCGCGC
>DATMUT010000543.1:0-12371 GCA_035563755.1 Novosphingobium sp. | reverse complement strand
TATCTGGGCGATCTGGGCACCAGCCATCTGGTCGCCCGGCAGGAACTGCGCGCGCTGATCGCCGGGCTGAACCTGCCAACGCCGCGCCGCCTGGCCGCTGGCGCGCAGGAGGCCGCCCAGGCCGGGGCGCAGCCCGCCGGGGCTGGCGTCTGAACAGGCGGCAGCTGGGCAAGGGCGGCCGCGCATGGGCAAGCTGATCGTTTTGCTGGTCCTCATCGCCTTTTGGTGCCGCTGGCTGGCGGGCCGCTGGCCGTGGGAAATCTGGCAGATCCGGCGCGTAGACAGCACCGGCGATGCGCCCCGCCGGCGCGAGCGCCCCGCGCCGCCGCCTGCCCCGCCCAGCGATTCGGTGAGCCGCGCTCGCGTGCTGCTGGGCGTGGGGACCGGGGCCGGGCGGCGCGACATTCTCGACGCGCACCGCCGCCTGATGCTGACGGTGCACCCCGACAAGGGCGGCTCGCCCGCGCTGGTGCACGAGGCCAATGATGCGCGCGACCTGTTGCTGGCCGATCTGGGCGCGCGGAACCGGGGCTAGGCATGGGCGGGGCAGAGCAGGCGCCAGGCCCGGTGGCGGGCCATCGTATCGATCCGGCGATTTTGCGCGAATATGATATTCGCGGGCGCTATGGCCACGATCTGGCCGAGGCCGACGCCTTTGCCATTGGCGCCGGCTTTGCCCGCGTGCTGCGCGAGGCGGTGGCGGCAGATGGGGCTGCCCTGCGCCCCGGCGTGGCGGTGGGGCGCGATGGCCGGCTCAGTTCGCCCGCGCTCGAGGGGGCGCTGGTGGCGGGGCTGGTGGCAGGCGGTGTTGATGTATGGCGCATCGGCATTGGCCCAACGCCCATGCTTTATTACGCCGAAGCCTCAATGCCACAGGTGCAGGGCGGCATTCAGGTAACTGGCAGCCACAATCCCCCCGATCACAATGGCTTCAAGATAGTACTTGGGGGACGACCGTTCTTCGGGGCCGACCTCGTCCGGCTGGGCGCTCTCGCGGTTGTGGAGCAGGACCGCATTGCGCAGCGCCAGGTCATAGGCGCAGTCGGAGGGGGAGGGGGCAGCATCCACCCCGCACAGCCCGGCGCCATCCGTGAGGTTGACCTTGGTGCTGCCTACGTCGACCGGCTGCTCAGCGCGCTCGACGGAGTTGGCCTGCCCGGCACAGAGGCTGGAGACCGGCTGGCCAAGCTGCGCATCGCCTGGGATGCGGGCAATGGCGCTGCCGGGCCGATTGTCGCGGCCCTTGCCGCCCGGCTGCCTGGTGAGCACACGCTGCTGTTCTGTGAAGTGAACGGCCATTTCCCCAACCATCATCCTGATCCGAGTGATGAGCGCAACCTCGCAGATATACTTAGGGCCGTCGTGTCGAACCGCCTCGACTTTGGATTGGCTTTCGATGGCGACGGCGACCGGCTGGGGGTGATCGACGGGCAGGGGCGCGTTTTGTGGGGCGATGAGCTGCTGGTGCCCTTTGCGCAGGATGTGCTGCGCGACCACTCCGGCGCGACGATTCTGGCTGATGTAAAGACATCGCAGGTGGTGTTCGACGCCATTGCCGCGATGGGCGGGCAGCCGCAGATGTGGAAGAGCGGGCACAGCCTGATCAAATCCAGAATGAAGGAAACCGGCGCGCTGCTGGGCGGCGAGATGACCGGCCACGTGTTTTTTGCCGACCGCTGGTACGGTTTTGACGATGCGCTGTATGCCGCGCTGCGCCTGATAGCGGCGGTGGCGCGCGGCGGGCGCAGCGTCACGCAATGGCGCGATGCCATCCCCCGATTGCAGACCACGCCCGAATTGCGCTTCGCGGTCGACCCGGCGCGCAAGCGGGCGGTGGTCGCGGAGGTGGCCGAGCGCCTTGCCGCGCAGGGGGTAGCGGCCGACACCACCGACGGGCTGCGCGTGAACGAGGACGACGGATGGTGGCTGCTGCGCGCCTCGAACACGCAGGACATGCTGACTGCCCGCGCCGAAAGTGCAACGCCCGAGGGGCTGGAGCGGCTGCTGGCCCGCATTGACGCGCAACTGGCCGCCTCGGGCATTGTCCGCGCCGGGGCCGTGCCGCCCGCTGCCGGGTGAGCGCCGGGGCCACCCCGCCGCCCACAATAGCCGCCTGGTTTGCCGGGCGCGGCTGGCAGATCCGCCGGCATCAGGCGGGCGCTTTGGCCGCTGCGGCCGCGGGCCAGCACGCGCTGGTGGCGGCCGACACGGGCGCTGGCAAAACACTGGCCGGGTTCCTGCCCACGCTGGCCGATTTCGCGGGCGAGGCGCCCCGGCCGCAGGGGCTGCACACGCTCTACATTTCTCCGCTCAAGGCTTTGGCGCAGGATGTGCAGCGCAACCTGCTGGCGCCCATTGCCGAGATGGGGCTGGATATTCGCGTCGAAACGCGCACCGGCGACACCTCGTCCGAGCGCAAGGCGCGCCAGCGGCATGACCCGCCCCATGTGCTGCTCACCACGCCCGAATCGCTGGCGCTGCTGCTCTCGTGGCCCGAGGCGGGGCAGATGTTTGCCAGCCTGCGCCGCGTGGTGATCGACGAGATCCACGCGCTGGCCCCCACCAAGCGCGGCGATCTGCTGGCGCTTAGCCTGGCGCGGTTGCAGGTGCTGGCCCCCGACATGCGGCGCATCGGCCTGTCGGCCACGCTGGCCGATCCGCAGGCGTTCCGCCGCTGGCTGGCGCCCGGTGGCCGCGCGCAGGATGTGGCGCTGATCGCGGGAGAGGCTGGCGCGCCCGCACAGGTCTCGATCCTGCTGCCCGAGGGCGCGCGGGTGCCCTGGGGCGGCCATGCGGCCAGCTGGGCCATCCCTCAACTGATCGAGCTGATCGCCGCCCATCGCACCACGTTGATCTTCACCAACACGCGGTTTCTGGCCGAATATACGTTCAAGCTGCTGTGGGACGCCAATGACGACAACCTGCCCATCGGCCTGCACCACGGCTCGCTGAGCGCCGAGGCGCGGGCCAAGGCGGAAGGCGCGATGGCGGCGGGCAAGCTGCGCGCGCTGGTGTGCACGGCCAGTCTCGATCTGGGGGTGGACTGGGGCGATATTGATCTGGTGGTGCAGATGGGCGCGCCCAAGGGTTCGTCGCGGCTATTGCAGCGCATCGGGCGGGCCAATCACCGTCTCGATTGCCCCAGCAAGGCGATGCTGGTGCCGGGCAACCGCTTCGAGTTCCTGGAGGCGGTGGCCGCGGTCGAGGCGGTGAACGAGGGGCAACGCGATGGCGAGGACCTGCGCCCCGGCAGCCTCGACGTGCTGGTGCAGCATGTGATGGGCATTGCCTGCGCGGGGCCGTTTGACGGCGATGCGCTGCTGGCCGAGCTGCGCGGGGCGGCGCCCTATGCCGCGCTGTCGGACGAGGGCTGGGCGCGGGTGCTGGGTTTTGCCGCGACGGGGGGGTATTCGCTGCGCGCCTACGACCGGTTCCAGCGCATCACGCAGGGCCGCGACGGGCTGTGGCGCCTGACGCATCCCGACCGGGCGCGGCAATATCGGCTCAATGCGGGCATCATCGTTGATGCCGACATGGTCGAGGTGGCCTTTCGCAATGGCCGCTCGCTGGGCCGGGTCGAGGAGAATTTCGCCGCCTCGCTGGGGCCGGGCGACACGTTCCGCTTTGCCGGCCTCGATCTCGAGGTCGAGGGGCTGCGCGAGGGCGCGCTGATGGTGCGGGCGGCGCGGCGGGCGGCGGCGATCCCCAGCTATATGGGCGCGCGCATTCCCATCAGTTCGCATCTGGCCGGGCGGGTGCGCGGCCTGCTGGCCAACCGGGCGCATTGGAGCAGCTTTCCCGAGGATGTGCGCGAATGGCTCGAGATGCAGGCCTGGGTGTCGCATGTGCCGGGCGGGGCCGACCTGCTGGTCGAAAGCTTCCCGATGGAGGGGCGCGAATACAGCGTGTTCTACACCTTCGAGGGGTGGCCGGCGAATCAGTCGCTGGGCATGCTGGTGACGCGGCGGATGGAGCGGCTGGGCCTTTCGCCGCTGGGCTTTGTGGCCAATGATTACGCGCTGGCGGTGTGGGGGCTGCGCGGGGTCGAGGACCCGGCCGCGCTGCTCTCGCCCGACATTCTGGTCGAGGAATTCGTCGAGTGGGTCGAGAATTCCTACCTGCTGCGCCGGGCCTTTCGCGAGGTGGCGGTGATCTCGGGCCTGATCGAGCGGCAATTGCCCGGCCAGCGCAAGAGTGCGCGCAGCGTCACCTTTTCCTCCGACCTCATCTATGACGTGCTGCGCCGCTACGAGCCGGACCACCTGCTGATCGAGGCGGCATGGGCCGACGCGCGCGCCCGGCTGACCGATGTGGCCCGCGTGGCCGAGGTGCTGGAGCGGGCGCAGCTACGGGTGGATCACCTGCGGCTCGACCGGATCTCGCCCATGGCGGTGCCGCTCATCTCGATGATCGGGCGCGAGAGCCTGCCGGCCGGATCGGCCGACACCGAGCTGCTGCACGAGGCCGAGACGCTGGCTGCCATCGCGATGGGGGGAACTGGCTGAGCCTGCCGGCTCACAGGCGGGCGGCGCGCAAAAAAAGGGGGCGGATTTCTCCGCCCCCGCATCCGAACCGAAAGCTCGGTTGCCTTATTCAGCCTTGGGCGCGCCGGGCGCCTTGGTGAACGTGGCATAGTTCTCGTTCCCGACGAAGCCGAACTTCGTCACGCCCGAGGCCTTGATGATGTTCAGCACGTGCGCCGACAGGTCGTAACCGGCCTGCGCGTCGGGCTGGAACTGGAGCTCGGGCTCCGGGTTCATCTGGGCCGAAGCCTGGAGGTTGCTGGCCAGAACGCCCTGGTCGATGGGGGTGCCATTCCACAGGATCTGGTTGCTGGGGCTCAGCACCAGCTTGTTCTTGATCGGGTCAACCGGCGGCTTCACAGCGTTCGGGTTGGGGGTCGGCAGGTCGATGTTGACCGCATGGGTCGCCACCGGGATGGTGATGATGAACATGATCAGCAGAACGAGCATAACGTCGATCAGCGGAGTGGTGTTCATCTCACCCATCGGCTCGCCGTCGTCTTTGCCACCTGACATAGCCATGGCATTTACTCCTAATTACGCGAGTGGCGCGGATCAGCCGTTGGGATCGACCGGGGTCGAAATGAAGCCAACCGTCGGATAGCCGGCCCGCTGAACGTTGAAGATCGCACCAGCGACACAGCGCCACGGAGCTTCGACGTCGGCACGGATGTGGACCTGCGGAACCTTGTCGGGTTCGGCGCGCAGGGCCTCGGCACCGCCTTCGCGCTTCACGATCGCATCAAGGCGCTTGAACGCCAGATCGTAAAGCTCGGTGGAATCCACCGGCGTGATGTTGTTGAAGTAGATGCGGCACTGGCCAGCCCGGCTTGCGCCTTCGAAACCGGCATCGCCGGCGCTGCGACCAGCAGCATCGGTGGTGCTCACGGTGATCAGCAGGTTCTCGACCTTATCCTTCGATTCCTGCGAGACCATGATCGGAATGTGGAGCTTCTGGATCGTTTGAATCGCGACAGGAACCGCGATCAGGAAGATGATCAGAAGCACCAGCATGACGTCCACCAGCGGTGTGGTGTTGATGTCCGACATTGGCCGTTCTTCGCCGCCGCCGCCGCCTACAGACATTGCCATATTGTGTTCCTATCCTTGCAATATCGCCTTGCGGACGGGGTGGAGCGGTTGCCGCATGCCGCAGGTCCGCTCCATTTCCCGCCAGACCGGGGTGGGGTGAGGGCCCCATCCCGGCCGGCGCAGACCATTACTTGGCGGCGGGCTTGGCAGCCGGAGCCGCAGCCGGCTTGGCAGCAGCAGCCGGAACGGCAGGCTTGATCGCGCCCTTCGAGTTGATGTTCGCCAGAACGTCATTCGAGAAGCCCGAGAGCAGCTCGTTGATGCGCTTGTTGCGAGCCTGCAGGAAGTTGTAGGCAAGCACGGCAGGCACAGCGACGAGCAGACCGATGGCGGTCATGATCAGAGCTTCACCGACGGGGCCAGCGACCTTGTCGATCGAGGCCGAACCGGCGATGCCGATGGCGATCAGAGCGCGGTAGATGCCGACCACGGTACCGAACAGACCCACGAAAGGAGCGGTCGAACCGACGGTGGCGAGGAAGGGCAGGCCGCGAGCCAGGAAGGCGGTGACCGACGATTCAGCGCGCGACAGCGAGCCGTGCAGCCAGTCGTGGGCTTCCAGGGCGTCGGTCATCTTGGCGTGCTGGTCTTCAGCCTGCAGGCCGGCTTCCACGATGTCGCGGAACGGGCTCTGCTTGTCGAGCTTGGCAACGCCCTCGCGCAGGCTGTTGGCCTTCCAGAAGTTGCCCAGAGCCTTGTACTGATTGAAGATCTTGGCCTGGTCGGCATAGCGCGTGAACAGGATGAAGAACGAGCCGAACGAGAAGATCGCCATGATGCAGACGGTGGTCTGCGCGATCAGGCCGCCCTGCTGCAGGGCTTCCATGAAGCCGAACTTGTTCTGCGGGGCCGAGTTGGCGCCAGCGGCGAGAATTTCAAAAAGCATGCGATGGTCCTCTCAAAAGGGCTCTCGGTAGAGAATGTGGGTACTGGGTGGGGACCGGCGCTGCCGCGCCCCCTGGGGAGTATATCAGTCCTTCGGGATCACCCAGCGGACCTTGCTCGAATACGAGCTGGACGTCGGGTTGCCCTCGCCGTCCTTGGCCGGGGTGAAACGGGCACGGCGGCTTGCATAGTTGCAGGTCGCCTGGTCCAGATCTTCCGAGCCGCTGGGCGCGGTGATCTGGCAACCCGTCACGCGGCCATCAGGCCCCACCGACAGGGTAAAGCCGGTCGTGCCGGTCCGGTTCTCGCGCAGAGCGCGCGAGGGGTAGTCCTCGGTCGTAACCCATTCGCTGGGGTTACCCTTGGGCTTGGCACCCACCGGGGTAAACCGGGGCGGAGGCGGCGCTACCGGAGCAGGCGGCGCCAGCACCGGAGCCGGTGGCGGCGCTACCGGCGGCGGCGCAGACACCGTCTGGATCGGCGGCGGCGCGACGCTGATGTTGACCGGCGGAGGCGGGGCAACAATCGGCGGCGGCGGCGCAGCTTCCTTAGGCGGCGGCGGCGGCGGCGGCGGCGGTTTCGGTTCATCCTTGATATCGACCGTGGTCACTTTCTTCAGGATCTGCTTGGCCGCCGAATAGGCGAGGCCAGTGACCAGAGCGTAACCGACAGCGATGTGAATCAAGGCAACGATGACAATAGCGATAATGCGATTACCGCTCATCTGTTGATCAGCGTAGGCCATTCAGACGCATCACTCCATCTCAACCCCGGGAAAACCCCGGGCAGACCATGAATCGCGGCACGCACCGCTCCCCATGGCAAAACTCAATTTCCACCCTGCCGGATATACCGGAAACGCATTATGGGCGCTAGGAGCGCCCGCAATACGCCGTTTCGGGGCCGGTTATCTGCTTGGCCCACCTTTTTGCGATTCCTTAACCGCTGTAAATCTCGCACGCAACGCCTTATCCGCAGGGCGCTACGGTTCACCCCAAATTCATTTGAATTGCCCACATGAACACCCATATGGGGATGCTTTGGCCCACCACGTGGTCGCGTAACCCCCTCATTTGCCGAGGATTCCGCTGATGTTTCAGTTGCGCAAGGGGCGCCTTGCGGCCCTGGTCTGGGCTGGTTTTGCCATTGCTTTTGCTCCATTTGCCGCCGCTGCCGAGCAAGGTACGCAAAATATCGTACGAACATACGCAGACATCGCTGTCATGGCTGATTCGGCCCCGGCGATCCTTCAGGTAGAGGTCAAATCGGCCGCTCGCCTCGAGCCGGCACGCTCGGTCGGAGTCGCTCCCGGCATGGCGCGACTCTATGTTGAGGCGCGCCCTGTCGCGGCGCTGACGGGTGTGGGGCCGGGGGTGCCGCTGGTGCGCTATCTGGTCGATGTGCCGCTTGATGCGCGCGGCAAGGTGGCCAATCTGAAAAAGCAGATGGCGCTGATTTTCGTTCGCCCGACAGCGACCGAAGGCGAGTTGCAGCTGCTGGCGCCCGACGCGCAATGGGCTTGGTCGCCCGAGCTGGACGCGCGCGTGCGCGGCGTGCTGGCCGAACTGGCGCGGCCCGGCGCGCCCGGGCGCATTACCGGGGTCAGCGTGGCCCTGTACCAGCCGGGCAATCTGGCGGGCGAGGGCGAGACCCAGTTTTTCCTTAACACAGCCTCGGGTGTTCCCGCCTCGATCACGGTGCGCCATGCGCCGGGCGCCGCGCCCACGTGGAACGCTTCGTTCAGCGAGGTGGTCGACGCATCGGGCAAGCCGCCGGCGCATGATTCGCTGCCCTGGTATCGCCTGGCCTGCTCGCTGCCCGCCAGGCTGCCGGCCAAGGCTAATGTGGGTGAGAACCAGCCCGAGCGCGATCAGGCGATTGCCGACTATGCGATGGTCCTGCGCGATCTGGGGCCTTGCGCGCACGGGGGGTGAACCACGGGGGGGGGAACAGGGCGCGCGCAGGCGTCTGATTGGCCCTGCGCGCAATTGCCCCGTTGCGGCCTTGGCGTTTGCCCCCTAGGTGAACCGGCTCGAAAGGGAGCATCATGGCCAATACCTCGACCAACGCCGCATCGACCTCCAACCCCCGCGCGCCGCTGCGCATTGCGCTGGCGGGCCTTGGCACGGTGGGCGCGGGCGTCATCCGGTTGATTACGGCCAATGCCGAGATTATCGCGCGGCGGGCTGGGCGGCCCATAGCCATTACCGCCATTTCGGCGCGCAACCGGGGCCGCGACCGCGGTGTCGACCTGGCGCCTTATGCGTGGGAAGACGATATGACCCAGCTGGCCGCGCGCGACGATGTCGACGTGGTGGTCGAGCTGGTGGGCGGTTCGGACGGGCCGGCGCTGACGCTGGCGCGCAACGCCATCCGCCACGGCAAGGCGCTGATCACCGCGAACAAGGCGATGATTGCCCATCACGGCCTGGAACTGGCCGCCGAGGCCGAGAGCAAGGGCGTGCCCATGCGTTTTGAAGCGGCGGTGGCGGGCGGCATCCCGGTCATCAAGGGCCTGCGCGAGGGCGCGGCGGCCAACCGCATCGAGCGCCTGTACGGCATCCTCAACGGCACCTGCAATTTCATCCTCTCGACGATGGAAGACACCGGGCGCGACTTTGCCGACGTGCTGGCCGAGGCGCAGGCCAAGGGCTATGCCGAGGCGGACCCCAGCTTTGACATCGAGGGCACCGACGCGGCGCACAAGCTGTCGATCCTGTCGGCCATCGCCTTTGGCACGCGCATCGACTTTGCCAGCGTCGATACCGCCGGCATCAGCCGCATTCTGGCGGCCGACATCGCGCAGGCGGATTCGCTGGGCTATGTCATCCGCCTGATCGGCATGGCCGAGGCCGACGCCGGCGAGAACGGCGCGCCCGGCCTGTTCCAGCGGGTGCAGCCGCATCTGGTGCCTTTCGATCACCCGCTGGCCCATGTCGACGGCGCCACCAACGCCGTGGTGGCCGAGGGCAATTTCGTGGGCCGCCTGCTGTTCCAGGGCGCGGGCGCGGGCGATGGCCCGACCGCCAGCGCGGTGGTCGCCGACATCATCGACATCGCGCGCGGTTATGAGGCCGGCTTCGAGGCCGATGCCACTTTCTCGATTCCCGTGAGCGACCTGACCGACGTTCCGGCCGCGCCCAACGGGCATCGCGTGGGCCGCAGCTACATCCGTTTTGTCGTGGCCGACCGGCCCGGCGTTCTGGCCGAGATCACCGCTGCCATGCGCGATGCGGGCGTCTCGATCGAGAGCCTGATCCAGAAGGGCCGCGCCGATGATGGCGAGCAGGTGATGGTCGTGATGGTCACGCATGAGGCGCCCGAGGCGGCCGTTGCCCATGCGCTGGGCCTGCTCGACGGGTCGGCCAGCCTGGTGGGCGCACCGCTGGTCATGCACATTCTGGGCGCCTGACGGGGCGCTTTTGGCAGGCGCGGGCGGGCCTTGAGGCCCCCCGCCGCCTTGCGGGCGCGGTTGTCGCGCCAATTGTAACACGCAGCATCTAGAAATGCGGCAGGCCATGCGCCAGCGATGCCGAAGGCTTCTCGACAAGCGCCTTCGGCGTGTCTAAGCGCTGTTGCCGTCGCATAGGTATGCATGGCGCTAAATCGCGGCCTGCCAATGCGATGGGAAAGCCGCGTTCTGCCGGCAAACCCGGTTCTCGAAAGCCAGATGCGAAGAAGGATTGCGACACATATGACCGCTACGCCCGCCAGCAAGGTTCTTGACCGCGTTCTCGTGCTCGAAATGGTGCGCGTGACCGAGGCCGCGGCGATCGCTGCCGCCAAGCTGATCGGGAGGGGCGATGAAAAGGCCGCCGACCATGCCGCGGTCGAGGCCATGCGCGCCAAGCTCAACGAGCTGTACATGGACGGCACTGTCGTTATCGGCGAGGGCGAGCGCGACGAGGCGCCGATGCTCTATATTGGCGAGAAGGTGGGCATGGCGCCCGGCAAGGGTCCGCGCATCGACATCGCCCTCGATCCGCTCGAAGGCACGACGATCACCGCCAAGGCCGGCCCCAACTCGCTGGCCGTGCTGGCCATTGCCGAGGAGGGCGGCCTGCTCAACGCGCCCGACGTCTATATGGACAAGCTGGCCGTGGGGCCGGGCTATCCGGCAGGCATCATCGACCTGGCCAAGAGCCCGACCGAGAATGTGAAGGCCGTTGCCGCCGCCAAGGGCGTGGCCCCCAGCGAGATCATCGTCTGCGTGCTCGACCGCCCGCGCCATGCCGAGCTTATTGCCGAGCTGCGCGCGATCGGCTGCGGCGTCTATCTGATCGGCGATGGTGACGTGGCCGGCGTGATCGCCACCACCAACGAGGAAACCAACATCGACCTCTACATGGGTCAGGGCGGCGCTCCCGAGGGCGTGCTGGCGGCAGCGGCGCTGCGCTGCGTGGGCGGCCAGATGAAGGGCCGGCTGGTTTTCCGCAACGAGGACGAACGCGCCCGCGCCCGCAAATGGGGCATCGAGGACCTTAACCGGATCTACGATCTGACCGAGCTGGCCAAGGGCGACTGCATCTTTGCGGCCACCGGCGTGACCGATGGCTCGCTGCTCAAGGGCGTGAAAAAGCTGAAGAATGGCCGCATGACCACCGAAAGCGTGGTGATGCGCGCCAGCACCGGCACGGTGCGCTGGGTCAAGGGCGATCGCCGCGCCTGAGCGGATGGGCGGGGGCGACTGTTCCATTGCGGAACGGCGCCCCCGCGTCGTTTTTCGTACAGGCAATATTGCAATCGCATGACTTCCGGCTAGAGGCGCGGGGCATCAAGCCCGGTGAAGCCGCGCGGGGGGCGTGGATTCGGGCGTAGCAGAAGAGAGCACACGCATGAAGATCATGGCCGGCAACAGCAACCTGCCGCTCGCCCGCGCGATCGCCGGGTATCTGGAACTGCCCCTGACCGACGCCAGCGTGCGCCGGTTCGCCGACGAGGAAGTTTTCGTCGAGATCCACGAGAATGTGCGCGGCGAGGACGTGTTCGTCATCCAGTCGACGAGCTATCCCACCAACGACAACCTCATGGAACTGCTGATCTGCATCGATGCGCTGCGTCGCGCCTCGGCCAAGCGGATCACGGCGGTCGTGCCCTATTTCGGCTATGCCCGCCAGGACCGCAAGCCGGGCCCGCGCACGCCGATCTCGGCCAAGCTGGTGGCCAACCTCATCACGACGGCCGGCGCCGACCGCGTGCTGGCAGTCGACCTGCACGCCGGGCAGATCCAGGGCTTCTTCGACATTCCGACCGACAACCTGTTTGCCGCGCCCGTGATGGCCGCCGACATCCAGGCCCGTTATGGCGATCAGGAACTGATGGTTGTCTCGCCCGACGTGGGCGGCGTGGTGCGCGCCCGCGCGCTGGCCAAGCGCCTGAACAATGCGCCGCTGGCCATTGTCGACAAGCGCCGTGACAAGCCGGGCCAGTCGGAGGTGATGAACATCATCGGCGACGTGAAGGGCCGCACCTGCATCATGATCGATGACATCATCGATTCGGGCGGCACGCTGTGCAACGCGGCGCAGGCGCTGATGGATGCCGGCGCAACCAGCGTGATGGCCTACATCAGCCACGGCGTGCTGTCGGGCGCGGCGGTGGCCCGCGTCAACAATTCGGCGCTCAAGGAGCTGGTCATCACCGACTCGATCCTGCCCACCGAGCCGACCAAGGAAACGGACAAGATCCGCATCCTGACCATCGCGCCGCTCATTGGCGAGGCCATCCGCCGCATTGCCGACGAAAGCTCGGTGTCGAGCCTGTTCGACTGATGTGCATGACGCGGCGCGCGGGGGCAGCCCCTCGCGCCGCGCCTTCTTTACGACTGCCAGGGCATCTTGCCGTCGGCGCCCACGCGCTGCAGCGCCTCGA
>DATMUT010000542.1:0-2346 GCA_035563755.1 Novosphingobium sp. | reverse complement strand
TCATGACCGGCAACACGCTGTCGATCGTGGCCAACCGCATTTCCTACCTGTTCGACCTCAAAGGCCCCAGCTTCGTGGTCGACACGGCCTGCTCCTCCTCGCTGGTGGCGGTGGATCGCGCGGTGGCCGACATTCGCAGCGGCAGGGTCGACATGGCGATCGTGGGCGGCGTCAACATGCTGTTGTCGCCGGCCTCTTTCGTGGGGTTCAGCCGGGCGCAGATGCTCTCGCCCACAGGCGCCTGCCGGCCGTTCTCGGCCCAGGCCGACGGCTATGTGCGCTCCGAGGGCGGGGTGGCCTTCGTGCTGCAGCGGGCGGACATGGCCGCGCCCGGGGCGATCCGGGCGCTCATTGCCGGCACGGCGGTCAATTCCGATGGCCGCACCTCGGGCATTGCCCTGCCCGCGCTCGAGGGGCAGCGCGCCCTGCTCGAGCGGGCCTATGCCGGGCTGCCGCTCGCGCCGGGCGATCTGGCCTTTGTCGAGGCGCATGGCACCGGCACGGCCGTTGGCGATCCGGTCGAGGCGATGGCGATCGGGCAGGTTCTGGGCAAGGGGCGCGAGGCGCCGTTGCCGATCGGCTCGGTCAAGTCGAACATTGGCCATCTCGAGCCGGCCTCGGGCGTGGCCGGCATGATGAAGGCGCTGATCTCGCTCGAGCAGCGGGTCTATCCGCGCACGCTGCATCTCGATGCGCTCTCGCCGCATATTGATTTTGCCCGGCTCAATCTGGCGCCGGCCATCAAGGCGGTGCCTTTGCCGGCAGGCGACATCGCTTGCGGGGTGTCATCCTTCGGTTTTGGCGGCACCAACGCGCATGTCGTCCTGCAAAGCGCCCCGGTTGTGGCGCCGCCTGCCGCTGCGCAACGGCCGGTCGACGCGCTGGTGCTCTCGACCCAGTGCAGGGAATCGCTGGCGGCGCTGGCCGGCGCCTATGCCGCGCGCCTGGCCAAGGGCGAGAACCCGGCAAAACTGGCGCAGGCTGCCGCCTCGGGCCGCGCGCTGATGCGTCAGCGCGCCGTGCTGCCTTTGGGCGACGGCGCGGCCATGGCCCGCGCGCTGAGCGCGGTGGCGCAAGGGGGCAAGCCGGCCCAGGGCGACCCGGTCGTGGCAATCGGCACGGCGCTGCATGGCGCGGCAAGCGTATGTTTCGTCTACAATGGCAATGGTTCGCAATGGGCGGGCATGGGGCGGGCGGCCTATGCCGCCAATGCTGCCTTCCGCGCCGCCTTTGACGAGGCCGCCGCCGCCTTTGCCGCGCTCGACTTCGAGGATCTGGCCGTGCTACTGCACGCGCCCGACCTGGACGAGCGGCTGACCCATGCCGCTGTCGCGCAGCCGCTGATCTTTGCCATCCAGCATGGGCTGACCCGGGCCTTGCGCGCGCGCGGGCTGGTGCCGGGCATGGTGCTGGGGCATTCGGTGGGCGAAATCGCCGCGGCCAAGGCGGCGGGCATTCTCTCGCTGGGCGATGCGGCGCGCATTCTGGCGGCCCGCGCCCATGCGCAGGAGGTCATGCACGACAGGGGCACGATGGCCGCCCTTGCCGCCGACCGGGCAAGCGTTGCCCGGCTCATTGCCCAGAGCGGGCTGGCCGATGTGGGCATCGCGGCGGACAATGGGCCTGCTTCGGTCACCGTATCGGGCAGTCGAGAGTCTGTTGGCGCATTCCTGAAGTTCGCGCGCAAGGGGCGCGTGGCCGGCCGCGCGCTCGACATTGCCTACCCCTACCATTCGCCACTTCTCGACGGTGTCGAGGGAACGTTTCTGGCCGAACTGGGGCGGATCACGCCCAAGGCCGAATGCGTGCCGATGATCTCGACGGTGACGGGCGCGCCCATTGCGGGCCTGCGGCTCGACGCAGCCTACTGGTGGCAGAACATTCGCCACGAGGTGGTTTTCCGCAATGGGGTGCGCGCCGCGGCCGAACGCGGGGCCAATCTCTTCGTCGAGATCGGGCCGCGCATGATCCTGGCCGGCACGGTGGCGGCCTCGGTTGAGGCGGCGGGCTTTAGCGCGCGCGCGATCCATTCGCTGGGCGACGGCGCGGCCGAGCCGCAGGGCGACCCCATTGCCGAAATCCACGCGCGCGCCATTGCCAACGGCGTCGAGCCGGCACCCATCGCCCCCGGCGCCCCGGTTGATCGCGGCGTCGACCTGCCAACCTACCCCTGGCAGCGCAAGACTTATGCCTATGCCCCCAGCTCGTCGGCCATTGACCTGCATGGCAATGCGCCGCGCCATCCGCTGATTGGCGCGCGGCTGGCGCAGGGCACGCCGGAATGGCGCCATGTGCTCGATGCGCAACTGGTGCCCTATCTGGCAGACCATGTCGTGGGCGGCGAGG
>DATMUT010000541.1:0-10990 GCA_035563755.1 Novosphingobium sp. | reverse complement strand
GGCCTCGCCGCGCCGGCCGGGCACGACGTTTCCCACGCATCACCGGCGCCCGATATAGGGCAGGCAGCGGCAATGTCACGGGGCAAGCGCAAAGCCTGTTGGGCAAGGCGCGCAATTTGCTCGCGGTTTTGCCCCATTAGGGCGCCTGTGGGCGTGCCTGCGCGGTTGGCTTTTGCCGGCGTTGTGCCTAGACCGGGGAAATGAGCATCGAACCTGTCGATCCAGCCTTCGCCGACACCGACTGCCCCGTCGACACCGGGCTGCCGGTTGAGGAAAGTTGCGAGAATGACAGCCACGATGCCGGCAACCGCCTGAAGGGCGATTTCGTGCGGCGCGTGCGCGACGCGCTGGCCGCTGGCGAGGTCGACGAGGTCTATGCGCTGGTCGAGCCGCTGCACCCGGCCGACATTGCCGACCTGTTCGAGCTGATCGAGCAGGACAACCGCCCCGCCCTTGCCCGCGCCATTAGCGACCTCATGGGCGGCGAGGTGTTTGCCGAGCTGAACGACCACGTGCGCGAGGCGCTGGTCGAGGATCTGCCCGCCGGCGACATCGCCGAAATCGCCGAGGAGATGGAGACCGACGACGCGGTCGCCCTGCTCGAGGATCTGGACGAGGAGGACCGCGAGGCGGTTCTGGCCGAGATGGAGCCCGAGGATCGCGCCGCGATCACGGCTGCCCTCTCCTACCCCGACGAGTCCGCCGGCCGCCTGATGAGCCGCGACGTGATCGCGGTGGGCGAGCATATGTCGGTGGGCGACCTGATCGACTATCTGCGCGATGGCCGCGACCTGCCGACCGAATTCTGGGAAGTGTTCATTGTCGATGCCCGCCACCACCCGGTGGGCACCTGCGAGCTTTCGTGGATTTTGCGCACCCCCCGCCACATTCCCCTGACCGACGTGATGAAGCGCGACCAGACGCTGATCCCGGTGGCGATGGATCAGGAAGAGGTGGCGCTGCGCTTCCAGAAATACGCGCTGATCTCGGCGGCCGTGGTTGACGAGAGCGGGCGGCTGGTGGGCCAGATCACCGTCGATGACGTCGTCCACATCATTCAGGAAGAGGCCGGCGAGGACGCGCTGGCCCTGTCGGGCGCGGGCGATGGCGACATCAACGAGCCGCTGCACCTGACCATCCGCAGCCGCATGTGGTGGCTGTTCATCAATCTGGGCACGGCCATTCTGGCCTCATCGGTGGTGGCCGTGTTCCAGGGCACGATCGAGAAACTGGTGACGCTGGCCGTTATCATGCCGATCATTTCGGGCATGGGCGGCAATGCGGCCACGCAAACCATGGCCGTGACCGTGCGGGCGCTGGCCACCAATCAGCTCACGCAAAGCAACACCTGGCGCATGATCATGCGCGAATGGTGGATCGCCAGCGCCAATGGCATAGGGCTGGGCGTGTTGATGGCGATCAGCTGCCAGTTCATCTATCACGACATGTGGCTTTCGCTGGTGGTGGTGCTGGCCATGATCCTCAATTCGCTCAATGCCGGGCTTTCGGGCGTGCTGATCCCGCTGGGGCTGGAAAAGCTGAAGATCGATCCGGCGGTCGTCTCCACGGTTTTCGTGACGACCATGACCGACACGTTCGGCTTCTTCTTCTTCCTGGGCCTGGCCAGCCTGTTCAACCTGCACTGACGCATCCATATGGCCGGCCTGCACATCACCAAGATCGCCTATGGCTGCGAAAGCGTGGCCGAGCTGCGCGAATGGCTGGAAAGCCATGCCGCTGCGGGAGAGGCGCGAATCACCACCCGCTACATTCCCACACGCTCACAGGAACTGGAGGGCGGTTCGCTCTACTGGATCCACGCGCATGTGATCTGCGGGCGCTCGCCCATATTGGGGTTCGAGCAGAAGGCGGATGGCAAATGGTGGGTGCGCCTGGCCCCGCGCCTCATCCCGGTCGAGCCGCGCCCGCGCCGCGCCCATCAGGGCTGGCGCTATCTCAAGGCCGAGGATGCGCCCGCAGACCTTGGCGAAGGCGCCGCCGCCAGCGAGGCCATGCCCGCGCATATGGCGGCCGAACTGGCCCGGCTGGGGCTGGTATAAAAGCCGCCCTCAGACCGCGCCGCGCAACCACCTGTCGAGCAGATGCCACGCCACGGCCACCTGCGTTGGCGCGTCAAAGGCCGCACCGCCCTGCCCCAGCGCGCGCGCTTCGATGGCCTGCGCTACTTCGGCACGGCTGAACCAGCGGGCGTCTTCCAGCTCGGTTGTGTCGATGGCCAGCTGGTCGCTGTCGGCATAGGCATGGCCCGCCAGCATGAGCGAGGAAGGGAAAGGCCAGGGCTGGCTGGCGACATAGCGCACGTCACGCACGCGCAGGCCCGCCTCCTCGAAAATCTCGCGGGCGACGGCTTCCTCGAACGTCTCGCCCGGCTCGACAAAGCCGGCCAGCGCCGAATAGCGCCGCTCGGGAAAGCGCGGCTGTCGGCCCAGCAGCAGGCGCCCTTCATACTCGACGGTCATGATGACAACCGGGTCGGTGCGCGGGAAATGCTCGGCGCGGCAGTTCTCGTTGGTGCAACTGCGCTGCCACCCGCCCTTGGCGATGATGGTGCCGCTGCCGCAGCGGGCGCAAAAGCGGTGCCGCGCATGCCATCCGGCCAGTGCCCGCGCCGTGCCGTAAATCGCAAGGTCTGACGGGTCCATCGTGCCCACCGCCTGCCACAGATTGGGGCTGGCAGGGCCGGTATGCCCCGCCTCGGGCGCGGGCACGGGGGCAAAGGCGCCCTGCCCCGCCGCGTCCAGCCCCAGAAAGATCAGCTCGGCACCATCGGGCGCATCGCGCGCATCGCTTAAGGGCCCCCAGTCCAGATCGCCCCCCTCGCTCACGCAAGGCTCGAGCCCATCCATCCGCATCAGCCGGCCATCGCCCGCCATCAGCCGGGCCAGCCGCGCCGGATCGGAACGCACCGCATCGGCCCGGTCGAGCCGGCTGCCGGAAAAGGCGATCGGGCGGGTATCGGTCATCTGGGTCATGGCTGGGCCTGTGTTGTGAGGGCCAATTGGGCGGCACGGGCAAAAACGGTGGGCAATCCGGCTTCGTCCAGCCGGGCGAGCGGCCACCATTCCCCCTCGCCCGGCGGGGTAGAGCAGCCCTCGCCGGCCAAGACAAGCAATTCCAGACTCAGCGCAAAATGGGTGAAGACGTGGCGGATGGCCCCGACACCGCGCCATTGGCCGGCCAGCGGGGGGGCGCCATCGCCATCGGCCCGCGCGCGCCAGCCATCGTCGGGCAAAGCGCGCATGCCACCCAGCAAGCCCTTGCCCGGACGGCGCACCAGCCACACCTCGCCGCCACCGTTGCGCGTAATCCAGAAAGCACGCCCCCGCCGGTCGGGCTTGGCGGCCTTTGGCGCCTTGACCGGCAGCGCCTCGGCAATGCCGGCCATGCGCGCCGCGCAATAGGCCGAGAGCGGGCACAAAAGGCACTTGGGCGCGCGCGGGGTGCAGATCGTGGCGCCAAGGTCCATCATCGCCTGCGCAAAGTCGCCGCAGCGCAGGTCGGGGGTAATCGTATCGGTGGCAGAGCGGATCTCCGCTCGCGCGCCGGGCAAGGGCGTATCAATGGCAAACAGCCGCGCCACCACCCGCTCGACATTGGCATCGACCACCACCGCGCGCTGGCCAAAGGCGATGGCCGCCACGGCTGCTGCCGTATAAGGCCCCAGCCCCGGCAAGGCGCGCAGTTCTTCCTCGGTGTCGGGAAAGGCCCCGCGCGCGGCCACGGCCCTGGCGCATTCCACCAGCTTGCGCGCCCGCGAGTAATAACCCAGCCCCGCCCAGGCGGCCATGATCTCCTCCTCGGGCGCGGCAGCCAGCTCCGCCACATCGGCCCAGCGCGTGGTGAAGCGGGCGAAATAGGGGATGACGGCGGCAACCGTGGTCTGCTGCAACATCACCTCGGACAGCCACACGCGATAGGGGTCGGCAGCGTTGGCGCCGGGGGGGCTGCGCCAGGGCAGGCTGCGCGCATGCAGGTCGTACCAGCCCAGCAAGGCCGGGGCGACCAGGCCGGGGGCGGTGGCAACCGTGCCTGTGGTCTGGGCGCTCGCCCCGTCGCAATTGGCTGTGTCGGCTCTGGAATCCATGAGCGGCCTATGGCATGGCCCCATGCGGCATGGAAAGGGACCGTGACATCAACACCGGCGAGAATGCCCCTGCGGGCAAGCCTTCGCGCGCGGTTGCGCGCCGCGCGCCCAAGGCCGCTGCCGACAGCAGCAAGGCCAAGCCGCGCCTGTACGAGCGCCCGCGCGGCGGGCAGGCCCGCGCCATTGCCGACCTGATGCCCGACATCGGCCGCAGCGCCTTTCGCCGCTTTGGCTTTGTTCAGTCGAGCGTGGTGACCCGCTGGGAGGAGATCGTTGGCCCGCGCCATGCGCAGGTTTGCGCGCCCGAAGCCATCCGCTTCCCCCCGGGCGAGAAGAGCGATGGCATATTGCAGCTGGTGGTCATGCCCGCGCACGCCCCCATCATCGCTCATGTCGTACCCGAGATCATCGAGCGGGTGAACCGCTTCTTCGGCTACAACGCCGTGACCAAGGTCAAAATCCGCCAGGGCGAGGTGGTGCGCCGCGCCGCCAGCCCCGTGCGCGCAGAGCCGCCCATGCTGCGGCCCATCCCCTATGAACTGGGCGAATCGCTGCGCGACATTGGCGACCCCGAACTCAAGGCCGTGCTGGAATCGCTGGCGCGCAGCCTCGCCCGATCCGAGGAGGACAAGAGATGACCGCCCCCCATTTTGCGCCCCGTTTTCCTGCGCTCAGGCTTGCCGGCGCGGTAATGCTGGCAGCGCTTGCCCTGCCGGCCGCCGCGCATGCAGCCCAGCCTCAGCCTGCCGCTCCGGCGCCAGCTGCCCCTGCCCCTGGCAAGCCGCCTGTCCGCGCGCCGCTGCGTGGCGGCAACTGGCTGGGCATGGCCACCCTTTCGCCCACGGGCGGGCATGTCATGGGCAATCCGCAGGCCGCCACGCGCGTCAGCGAATACATGAGCTACACCTGCCCCCATTGCGCCCACTTCGAGGCCGAGGCCAGCCTGCCGCTGCGCATGGGCTACATCGCCTCGGGCCGCGTCTCGTTCGAGGTCAAGCACCTGCTGCGTGACCCGCTCGACGTGACGGTGGCGCTGCTGGTTAACTGCGCGCCGCCAGCGCGCTTCTTTGCGCTGCACCACCAGATGCTGGCCACGCAGGACAAGTGGCTAGCCATGGCGCAGGCCAGCACCCCCGCCCAGCGCGAACGCTGGCAGAACGGGCCGATGCCCGAGCGCCTGCGCGCCATCGCCAGCGACCTGCAGCTGTATGACACGGTCGCGCGCTTTGGCATCGGCCGCCCTGCCGCCGACCGCTGCCTGGCCGACCCCAAGCTGATGGAGCGCATCGTTGGCCACACCCGCGAGGCCGAGAAGCTGGGCATCGACAGCACCCCCAGCTTTGCCATCAACGGGCAGGTGGCCGCCGATGTGCACGACTGGCGCGGCCTGTCGGGCGCGCTGAGCGACCAGCACTGATCGGGCGCCAAGCCTGACTGGCCCGCCGGGAAGCGTTCTTTTCGGTGGACAAGGCGCCCTGCCTTTCGCCTCCCGCCATTCCCATCCCCCTGCCGCGCGGCTAGTTTCCGGCGCGCCAGGGGGCCACCACAGCCAACCATAGCGTTTCGCCAAAAGAGGACCGCCAGAAATGACCAAGCCCGCTTTCCGCCTGTTCCGCGCGCCCAGCCTGCCGATGCGCGCTGGCGTGCTGGCCATTGCCGCCCTGCCTCTGGCGCTGGGCCTGGCCGGCTGCAAGAAGGGCGCCGAGGCCACCGGCTCGGCTGCCGCCACCACCGCGCCCGCCACCCTGCCCGCTGGCAAGAGCTGGACCGACATCGTGGTGGCAACGCCCGAGGGCGGCATGCAGATGGGCAACCCCAACGCGCCGGTCAAGCTGGTGGAATACGGCTCGCTCTCGTGCCCGCATTGCGCCAAGCTGGCGCAGGAAAGCATGGCGCAGCTGACCGGCAATTACGTGAAGTCGGGCAAGGTTTCGTATGAATACCGCAGCTTTGCCATCCACCCGCAGGACATTCCGCTCACCGTTCTGGTGCGTTGCGCCGGGCCTGACGCCTATTTTGGCATGGTCGAGCAGATCTATGGCAATTTCGACGCCATGCAGGACCGCCTGACCAAGGGCATCGATCAGGCCAAGACCGCGCAGAACCTGCCCCCCGCGCAGCGCTATCCGGCGCTGGCCGACGCGCTGGGCTATACCGAATTCTTCCAGGCCCGCGGGCTGCCGGCCGACCAGCAGCACAAGTGCCTGGCCGACCTGTCGGCGGCCGAGAAGGTGGCCAAGGAATCGGAAACCATCAGCAACGCCGGCATCAATTCGACGCCCACGCTGATGATCAACGGCAACAAGATCCCGGCGCTGACCTGGCCCGAGCTGGAAACCGCGCTCAAGTCGGCAGGCGCCTAAGCTGCCCCCATGCGTTTTCGCCGGCTCAAGCTGTCGGGCTTCAAAAGCTTCGTCGAGCCGGCGGAACTGCGCATCGAGGCGGGGCTGACAGGCGTTGTCGGCCCCAATGGCTGCGGCAAATCGAACCTGCTCGAGGCCATCCGCTGGGTGATGGGCGAGAGCAGCCCCAAGTCGCTGCGCGGCGGCGGCATGGAAGACGTGATCTTTGCCGGCACCGCCAGCCGCCCCCCGCGCGACTTTGCCGAGGTGGTGCTGAGCGCTGAAGATGCGGCCGGCGAGGAACTTGAGGTCGTGCGCCGGATCGAGCGGGGCGCCGGCTCGGCCTATCGTATCAACGGGCGCGACGTGCGGGCCAAGGATGTGGCGCTGGTCTTTGCCGATGCGGCACCCGGCGCCCATTCGCCCGCCCTTGTCAGCCAGGGGCGCATAGCCGCTGTCATCAACGCCAAGCCGGCCGAGCGCCGCGCCATGCTGGAGGAAGCGGCGGGCATTGCCGGCCTGCACGTGCGCCGCCGCGATGCCGAACAGCGCCTGCGCGCAACCGAGGCCAATCTGGCGCGGGTGGACGACCTGATGTCGGGCCTTGACGCGCGCATCGCGGGGCTTCGCCGGCAGGCTCGCGCGGCCGAGAAATACCGCGACCTGTCCGATCGTATCCGCACCGCCGAGGCGCGCGCCCTGTTCGCCCGCTGGCGCGAGGCGGCGCAGGCCGCCCAGGCCGCCCGCGCCGAGGCCGAGGCCGCGCAGCTGCGTGTGGCGGCGGCGCAGGATGCCGCCCAGCGCGCGCAAACCGCTCAGGCCGACACCGCCATTGCCGCCGCCGCCGCGCGCGAGGCCTTGGCCACCGCGCGCGAGGCGGCTCAGGCCGAAACCCATCGCATCACCGCCCTTGCCAGCCAGCTTGAGGCCGCCGAACAGCGCCTTGCCGACCTTGACCGGCAGCGCGCCCGGCTGGAGGCAGACCGCGCCGAGGCCGATCGCATGACCCGCGATGCGGCCGAGGCGCTGGAACGACTGGCCGCCCAGATTGCCGAGGGCAAGGAGGCGCTGGCGCAGGCCGAGGCCATGCGCCCGCAACTGGCCAATGCGCTCGAACGGGCCGACCGCGACTCGCATGCCGCCGAGTTGGACTTTGCCCAGGCCACCTCGCAACAGGCCGGGGTCGAGGCCGAATGGCGCGTGGCCGAGGCAGAGGTGGCTCAGGCCACCGCCCGCCTGCAAAGGCTGGAGGCCGACGCCGCCCGGCAGGCCCATGCGATGGCAGCGCTGGAGGCAGAGGGGGACGCAGAGGCCGCGCTGGCACACGCCACAGCCGCGCGCGAGGCCGCCTCGCAGCGCCTGGTCGAGGCGCGCGCGCAGGTGGAGAACGCCCAGACCGCCCGCACAGCGCTGGCTGGCGAGCGGGATGCCGCCGCTGCCGCCCTTGCCGCTGCCCGCGCCGATCTGGCCGGCATAGAGCGCGAGCACAGCGCCCTGACCCGCGACCGCGAGGCCCGCGCCAAGGCGCAGAAGGATGCCGCCGGGCGCCGCCTGGCGCTCGACCATGTGCGCGCCGCCCCCGGATATGAGCGCGCGCTGGCCGCCGTGCTGGGCCGCGATGCCAAGGCGTCGCTGGGCGCAGCGCCGGCAGGCGCGCAAGGGCGGTTCTGGACCGGGGCCGAGGCTGGCCCTGCCGTGCCCGATTCGCTGGCCGCCCATGTGCCCGATTGCCCACCCGAGCTGGCCGCCCGCCTGGCGCTGGTGGCCGTCGCCCAAGAGGATGACGGACGGGCGCTGGCGCCGGGCCAATGGCTGGTCACGCGCGCGGGCCATGTGCGCCGCTGGGACGGCTTTGTCGCGCGGGGCGAAGGCGCGGCCGAAGCCGCCCGGCTGGAGGCCGAGAACCGCTTTGCCGCGCTGGATGCGCAATTGCCGCCCCTGCGCGCCGCCGCCGCCGCCGCCGAGGCCGAGGTCGCGCGGATTGGCACTGCATTGGCCGCTGCGCAAACCGCCGCCATTGCCGCCGAGCGCGGCGTAACGCAGGCTGCCGAAGCCGAACGCACCGCCCTGCGCGCGGTTGATGCAGCAGAAGCCGCGCGCGAACGCCGTGCCTTGCGCCGCACCGAGATCGAGGCGGCCAGCGCGGATCTGGCCTCGCAAATTGCGCTGGCCGGGGGCGAGCGCGATGCCGCCGTCGCCCGCCGCGCCGCCTTGCCCGCGCCCGAGGCGGGCCGAGCGCTGGTCGCCGCCGCCCGCGCGCAGAACGAGGCCGCCCGCACCCGCCATCAGGCCGCCACCGCCGCGCAGGCCGCTCACGAACAGCAGATCGCCGTGGCCCGCGAGCGCGCCGCAGCGCAGGCCGCCGAAAGCCGTGGGTGGCAATCACGCGCCAGCGACGCGGCCAGGCGCCTGGCCGACATGGGCCGGCGTTTTGACGAGATCGAGGAAGAGCGCATCGTCGTGGCCGCCCGGCCCGAAGGGTTGCGCCGCGACCTGGCCGCCGCGCGCGAGGCAGAAGCCGCGATGGAGGCCGCGCGCAAGCAGGCCGAAAGCGCTCTGGCCGAGGCCGAGCAGGCAGCGCAGGCCGCCGGCAGGGCGCTTTCCACCGCGCAGGAGGAGATGGCATCGGCCCGCGAGGACCGCGCCGGCGCCACCGCTCGCGCCGAGAACGAGGAGGCCCGCCGCGCCGAGATGAACCGCGCCAGCGGCGAGCGCTTTCAGTGCCCGCCGCCGCTGCTGGTCGACCGATTTGCCTTTGCCGAGGAGGATGTGGCCGATGCCGCCGCCGAAATGGCCACGCATGAGCGGCTGACGAACGAGCGCGAAAGGCTGGGGCCGGTCAATCTGGTCGCGGCAGAGGAACTGGCGGTGGCCGAAACCCGCGCGGCCGATTCGATCCGCGAGCGGGCCGAGCTGACCGAGGCGGTGAACCGGCTGCGCGGTTCGATCGGCAATCTGAACCGCGAGGGGCGCGAGCGGCTGCGCACCGCTTTCGAGGCGGTGGACGGGCATTTCCGCCGCCTGTTCACGCGGTTGTTCCAAGGGGGGCAGGCGCATCTGGCGCTGGTCGATTCGGACGATCCGCTCGAGGCTGGCCTCGAGATCTTCGCCCAGCCGCCGGGCAAGCGGCTGCAATCGCTCACGCTGCTCTCGGGCGGCGAGCAGGCGCTGACCGCCGTGGCGCTGATCTTCGCGCTGTTCCTGACCAACCCCTCGCCCATCTGCGTGCTCGACGAGGTGGATGCCCCGCTTGACGATGCCAATATCGAGCGGTTCTGCGACCTGCTCGAGGCGATGGCGGGCGAGACGGACACGCGCTACCTGATCGTCACGCACAATGCCGTGACGATGAGCCGGATGCACCGCCTTTTCGGCGTGACGATGGTCGAGCGCGGCGTCTCGCGGCTGGTCAGCGTCGACCTGACCTCGGCGCAAACCCTGCTGGGCGAGGCGGCCTGACGGGCAGGCTGGCTCCATTTCGGTAGGAAATGACGTGGTGCGCGCCAGCCCCCTCGTGCAACGCTGCATCAAGCGAATGGGGGCGACAATGCAGAACACGGACATCTTGCCGGAAACGGCAGTATCAGGCCCGGCCGCGCGCGGGGCGGCGGTGCATTTCCGCTCGTTACAGATGCTGCGCGCCGGGGCGGCCTATGCCGTGCTGCTGTTTCACCTCAAGCTACTGCATCTGGGCTATGCCGGGGTCGACGTGTTTTTCGTGCTCTCGGGGTTCATCATGGGCACTATGGCCCCGCGCGAGGGGCCTCGCCGGTTCCTGCTGCGCCGGGTGATCCGGGTGGTGCCGCTCTATTGGCTGGTTACGCTCGTGTTTTGCGCGGCGGCACTGGTGCCGGGGCTGTTCAGGCATTTCGTCTTCAATCCGGTGGATCTGCTGCGTTCGCTTGCCTTTATCCCCTACTACTCCACCGACGGGCAGATCTGGCCAATCGTGGTGCCCGGCTGGACGCTGAATTACGAAATGCTGTTCTATGGGCTGATGGCTCTGTGCCTGACCACGCCGCGCCCGGTGCCTATGCTGGTGGGTTTGCTGCTGGCGCTGGTAGCTGTTGGTGCATGGTTCCCGCAGCAGACCGCACCGGGCCATGTCGCCACCGGGCCGCTATTGCTCGAATTTGCCGGCGGGCTGGTGCTTTCGATGGTGTATGGGCGCCTGCCGGGGCTGGCCGGGCTTGCAGCGCTGGTTGGCGGCGCGGTGTGGCTGGCCTTGTGCAGCAGGCTGGTCGCGCCGGAGATGGGCGAGATGATGCGGGTGGCGGTGCTGGGCGTGCCCTCACTTTTGCTGGTGGGCGGCGCGCTGGCGGTCGAACAGGCCGGTTGGGCCATCCCTGGCTCTGGCTGGCTGGCGCGTGCGCTCGAGAAAATGGGAGACGCCTCCTACTCGCTCTACCTGCTGCACCCGCTGCTGCTCTCGGCGGTCGAGCGGGCGACGCGCAACGCCCCGCATCTGCGCGTGGCACTGGCGCTTATCGCCTGCACGGCGGCAGCGCTGGCCTGCCATGCCCTGTTTGAAAGGCCGGTGGGG
>DATMUT010000540.1:0-4043 GCA_035563755.1 Novosphingobium sp. | reverse complement strand
TCGCCTGTGCCACTGCCGCCCTTGCCTGGGCGCTTGCCGTTCCGGCCCATGCCGCAGCCGCGCCCAGCGCAGCCGCCGCCGACGCAGCCGATGCCGACACCATTGTCGTGCGCGGCGAATTGGCCGAAACGCCGCCCTCTTCGGGCACCAAAAGCACGCTGCCCCTTGCCGAGACGCCCCAGTCGATCAGCACCATCGATGCGGCCGACATCGCCCGCCTGGGCCTGGCCAACCTGAACCAGGGCCTGCGCTATGTGGCCGGCGTGACCCCCGAAACGCGCGGCGCCAATGCCGAGATCTACGACCAGTTCAAGCTGCGCGGCTTTGACGCGACCATCTATCTGGACGGGCTCAAGCAGTTTGGCAGCGCCACCGGCTATGCCACCCCGCAGGTCGATGTCTCGCGCCTCGACCGGATCGAGGTGGTCAAGGGGCCGGCCTCGGCGCTCTATGGCCAGTCGACGCCGGGCGGGCTGGTCGCCATGACCAGCAAGCTGCCGCTCGATCAGGCCTTCTACGGCTCGGCCTCGGCCACCTATGGCACCTACAACCTCTATCGTTTCGACGCCGATGTGGGCGGCAAACTGACCGACGCTGTGGGCGTGCGCCTGTATGGCAGCGTGAACGGCGCCGACACGCAGCAGACCTTTGGCGCCCGCGAACGCCAGACGATCAGCGGCGCGGTAACGGTCAAGCTGGGCGATGCGACGCGCCTGACGCTGCTGGGCGCCTATTCGCACGACCCCAAGAACGGCAACTATGGCGGCGCCCCCTCGATCGGCACGCTGTATTACAGCCCCAACGGGCGCATCCCCACCAGCTTTGCCGATGGCGAGCCGGGCGACTATTTCCGCCGCGAACAGGCCGCCGGCACCTATATCCTGACGCATGACTTTGGCGGCGGCTGGACGGGCCGCGCGGCCGGGCGCTTCCAGCACATCACCACCGACCTTGGCGCGATCTATTCGACCGGGGTTGCCACCAATACCGCCCAGACCACCTTTGGCCGCGCCTCTTACGCCACCAACGAGAAGGTCGACAGCTGGACCTATGACAACCAGATCGCCGGCAGCCTGCGCACCGGCCCTGTCACCCATCACCTGATGTTCGGCCTTGACCGGCAGGTGGCGCATTCGTGGGAAGTGGCCGCCTTTGGCAGCGCCAACGACATCGACGCCTATAACCCGGTCTACGGCACGCAGGCCGTGCCCCAGTCGCCCTACGACATCACCTCGACGCCCAGCCAATATGCCACCCGCCAGCGCCAGACCGGCATCTATGCGCAGGACGAGATCAGCTGGGGTGGGCTGCGCCTGCTGCTCTCGGGCCGGCACGACTGGTCGCACACCTACAGCCTGACGGTGGGCTCTGACGCCACATCGCAGGATGACGCCAAGTTCACCGGCCGCGTGGGCCTGCTCTACAAGACCAGGCTGGGCATTGCCCCCTATGCCAGCTACGCCACCTCTTTCGAGCCGCAGACGGGGCTGGTGCAAAAGGCCGATGGCACCATCGCCAATGCCAGCCCCTCGATGGGCAAGCAGGTCGAGCTGGGCGTGAAGTACCAGCCCAATGGCTCGCATATGCTGATTACCGCGGCCTGGTTCCACATCGAGCAGAGCAATGTGCTGACCGCCGTTCCGGGCACCAGCTATTCGACGCAAACCGGCAAGGTCCGCTCGGAAGGCTTCGAGATCGAGGCCAATGTGCCGCTGCCCCACGGCTTTGCCCTGCGCGGCGCCTATGGCCACCAGAAGGTGCGCACCATTGCCGACGCCGAAACCCCCTCGAACATCGGCCTTGGCGTGATTGGCGTTGGCGATGGCAATTTGTCGGCCAATCTCGACTGGCATGCGCCGCAGTCCTCGGGCGTGCTCAAGGGGCTGATGCTGGGCGCGGGGCTGCGCCATGTCGAGCATGTCTATGCGGGCGTCGACAATGGCGTGCAGACCTATACGCCGGCCTACACGCTGGTCGACGCGCTGATGCGCTATGACCTCTCGGCCGCCAATCCGCGGCTCAAGGGGCTGGAACTGTCGGTCAACGCCACCAACCTGTTCGACAAGCAGTATCTGACCAGCTGCTACCTCAACTACTTCGCCTGGTGCTGGTACGGCCAGCGCCGCACCGTGCAGGGCACGCTGAGCTGGCACTGGTAAGCCGATGACACCCCGCCCCGCCCTGCCGCCACTGACCCGCCAATTCTGGGTGATCGCGCATCGCTGGGCGGGGCTGACGCTGGCGCTGTTTCTGGCGGTGGCGGGGTTTACCGGCATCTTCCTGTCGTGGAACGCGCAGCTTGAGGCGATGACCGCCCCGCACCTGCTGCGTGCCAGCCCGCCGGCGGCAAGCGCCCCCATGCGCGACCCGGCCCAGCTGGCGGCGCAGGCGCAGGCCCGCCACCCCGGCATGATCGTCACCTATCTGCCACTGACGGTGCATCCGGGCGAAAGCCTGCACCTGCGGGTGATGTGGCAGAACGGGGCGCCCCACCCCAACTGGGACGAGCTGTTCATCAACCCCTGGACCGGCGCGGAACTGGGCCACCGCCACTGGGGCGACATTGGCGAGGGGTGGGTGAACCTGATGCCCCTCGTCTATCGCCTGCACTACAGCCTGCTGCTGGGCGAAAGCGGCGAGCTGGCCATGGGGCTGGCCGCGCTGGTCTGGACGCTGGATTGCTTTGTCGGCTTCTGGCTGACGTTGCCAGTCAAGGGGCCAGTCAAGGGGCCGATCAGGCAGGCTCAGGCCAAACGCCAGCCCGGCTGGTGGGCGCGCTGGCGCCCGTCATGGGCGGTGCGCTGGGGCGCCTCGGGCTACAAGCTGAACTTCGACCTGCATCGCGCCGGCGGCCTGTGGGTGTGGCCCGCGCTGCTGGTGTTTGCCTGGTCCAGCGTGTCGTTCAACCTGCCGGGCGTGTATAACCCAATCATGCGCCAGTTTGGCGCGCGCGACACGGCCGCGGCCATTGCCGCCCACACCCTGCCCGCCCCGCGCCTGAACCCGGCGCTGGGCCTTGCCGCCGCAAAGGCCGGGCCGAACATGGCGCCGGGCGGCACCACATGGCTGTGGCACGCCCCGGCGCAGGGGGCCTATTACTATGGCTTCACCACCAGATCCGACGTGCCCGACGAAGGCGGCGCCTCGCGGCTGATGTTCGACAGCAACACCGGCCAGCTCATCGGCACCGACATTGCCGGCGCGCGCCCGGCCGCCAACACCGCCACCGAATGGCTGGGCGCGCTGCACATGGCGCGGGTGGGCGGCATGGCGTGGCGCGTGGCCGTGACCGTGCTGGGCGCGGTGGTCACCATGCTGTGCATCACCGGCATCGTCATCTGGATGCGCAAGCGTTCGGGGCGCGTTTCGCGGCGGGCAAAACTGCGCCCCGGTTCGCCTCAGCGCGGTTCGATCACCCGCGAGAGCATGACCCGCCCCTCGACATCGCGCGCGGTATAGCGCCAGCGGCCACCGGCCATGCGCTCCATCACGCCAAAGCCAAAGCGGCCGAACAGCGTGGCAATGTCGCGGTAGCCTGCCCCATCGCTCAGTGCGCGCAGTTCGGCCAGCGTTGCAGGCGCGCGCGGCTCCTCCTCGGCAGTGCCCGAAAAGCCGTTGATCACCTGCACCGGATAGCCATCGCGCGCCACCACCTGCAACAGATGCACGTGGCCCGAAATGACCCCGGTAACGCCCGGCAGTTCGGGCACGCGCGTGGCCACGTCGAACGCCTGACCCACCGGCGCATAGCCAACATCGAGCTTGCCATGCTTCTTGCCGATCACCACCCCGCCCAGCGGCGGATGTTCGGTCACGAAAACGCCGCGCCCGCCCTGCGCCAGACGCGCGATCATGGCCGCATCGCCGCGATAGCGCGCCATCGCCGCCTCATCGGTCAGCGCCTTTTCGCCAATGGCGGCAAAGTCGGCCACGATCAGCCGCGCGCCATCGCCCAGATCGACCGCATAAGGGTCGGTGTGATTGCCGGCAAAGTCGCGCGCAGGGTCGGTGCAATCGGCCCCGGCAGTCAGGGCATGAGGGTC
>DATMUT010000539.1:0-2988 GCA_035563755.1 Novosphingobium sp. | reverse complement strand
CCCTGTCTTGCGGTCAGTTGCCAGCGGTGCAGTACCGCATCTGGCTGTCGCTGCAGCGGGCACAGTAGGGCAGGGTCGGATTTACTGCTAATGCTTCTGACGCCCGGGTGAGCGCGGCCCGACCAAGGGGCGCTACGGGTTGAAATGTGGCGCCTTTCCCGCCAGATTGCGCAGCCGTCGATCGTGGCGGGCGCTGCGGGGGTGGGCATGGTGCAATTCAGGGCATTTCGGCGTCCTGCCGGCGAAATGGGCCTGGCGCGCGAGGGCTCGGCGCGTGAAGCCGGTTTCGGCCGGGTGATCGCCGGCCTTGCCGGGCGGGAGATGCGCCTGATGCTGCTGCGCGAGGCGGGCATGCTGTGCGCCTATGCGCTGGCTTTCTGGCTGATGTGGAACTGGGCGGCGGGCTGGGCCTATGGCGCCTATTACAGCGTGTGGTTTCCCGCCGCAGGTTTGCGCCTTGCCTATTTGTGGCGCCGTCCGCTGGGCGTCGTGCCTTTCGTGTGTCTGGCCGAGATTGCCGGCAACTGGCTGGCTGGCAATCTGCAGTGGATGCACGAGGTGCAGACCGGCGGCATTCGCATATATGGTCCGTGCCTGATGTATGGGCTGGTGGTGAATGCGGCGCGCGATTTCCGCCGCGCGCCCAGCGAAGGCACCGACCTGTCGCCGCTGCGCTTTGCGGTTGCCACTGTGCTGGCGCCGCTGTTGGCCAGCCTGATGGCGATGATCAACGAATTCGGCCACGCCCCGCTGACCAGAGTGGCCGGGCTGATCGCCGATTTCCTTTTGGGCGACCTGTTGGGCGTGCTGGTGGTGGCGCCGCCATTGCTGTGGCTGGCCGATCGGGTAACGGGGGCGCGGCCCTGGGCGATAGAGCGGCCGAAAATGGCGCAGGTGGCTGAATTTGCAGCGCTGATGGTGATGGGCTGGGGCGGCGTGCTGGGGCTCTATCTGGCGGGGCTGGGGCTGGCTTTGCTGCCGGTGCTGGTGGCCACGTGCTGGCTGGCGTTGCGGCTGGGCATTCTGGCTGCCTGGTTGTCCATTCTCATTGCCGCGATGGTGGTTCTGCCGCTCAGCGCCGGGCATGTGACGGCCAGTCTGGCCTTTCAGTTGCACGTTGCCCTTACCCGCATTGCCGTGGCTGGCTACATGGCCGGCAGCTTCACCGAGGCCGAGCGCCACGCCCGGCGCGAGATTGCCCGGCGCGACAGGCTGCTGCTGCGGGCCGAGCGGCTCAAAACGTTGCGGGCCATCTCGCTGGCCATCATCCACGAGATCAGCCAGCCTCTTTCGACACTGGCGATCGAGGCACGCCATCTGGCCGAACTGGGCGAGAAGGAGGCTGCATCGCCCGAAACCACGCGGCAGGTGGCGGGCGTTATCTCGCGCAAGGCTGATGATCTGGCGCATCTGGTCGAAAGGCTGCGCCGTTTTGGCGAACTGGACCCTGTTGATGCAGGGCCGGTCGATGTGGGCCGCCTGATTGCCGATGTCGTGGCCATTGCCCGCGCCGAGGCGCAGGAGCACGAGGTGAGCATCGAGGTTGCCGGCAGCACGCGCGCTGTGGTGTCGGGCCATGCCATCGAATTGCGGCAGGCTTTGCTCAACCTTGTGCGCAATGCGGTGGCCGCCGCGCCGCCCGGCGGGCAGGTGCATGTCGCGCAGCAGTTTCATGCACGGCGGCTGACGATCGCCATCACCAATCCGGTTGCCCGCAAGCGGCGGCGGCCGGCGGGCATGGGCATTGGCCTGATTATCGCGCGCACCATTGCCGAGGCGCATGGCGGCGAGATCGAGCGCTTCGATGCGGGGGCTGATGCGGTCACCTATGGATTGACGCTGCCGCTGGGGGGCGCCCAGTCTTGAGCGAGGGAAATATGGAAAATCAGGATGCTACCCCCCGCATATATGTGGTTGACGATGACGAGGACCTGGCCGTCAGCGTGGCGGGCCTGCTGCGCCGGGCGGGGTGGGTTGCGGTGCCTATCGACCGGCCAGAGGCGCTGCTGCCGGCCATTGCCGCGCAGCCGGCGGCCTGCGTGGTGAGCGATGTGATGATGGACGAGATGGACGGTTTTTCGCTGGCGCGCAGGGTGCGCGAGGTGGCCCCCGCCACGGCGATGATCTTCATGACCGCATGGCCGGCCACGCGCGACGCGGTTGCGGCGGTGCGCCATTTTGGCGGGCTGGATTACCTGGAAAAGCCGCTCGACGAGGCGCGGTTGCTGGCGGCTGTGGCCGAGGCGGCGGCATGGTCGGCCGAGCGGCAGGAGCGGCACACCCGCCTGGCGGCTCTTTCCCCGCGCGAGCGCGAGGTGTTTGGCCTGCTGGTGCGCGGCCTCTCGAACAAGGCCATTGCCGCGCAACTGGGCATCAGCGCCAAGACGGTCGAGGACCACCGCTCGCAGATAACCGCCAAGACCGGGGCTGTTGGCCTGGCCCGGCTGATCGAGCTGGACCCCGACCGGCAAGCCTGAACGCGGCTGCGCGAGGTCATAAAAAACCGCTTGAGAGGACATGCCTCTCAAGCGGGAAGTTTCGAAAGGCAAACTCGCTTGCCTTCGGGTCGCAAGTTGCGGGTAGCCCGTGTTTGCCAATTGCGCCTATCAGGAAAATACCCGGACTGGGCCTGTTTACCCGCCAGATGTGGCATTTGCATCGACCCGGGGCAGGGCCTGCGCCTCGATCCGGGCATAGAAATGCGAGACCGATCGCTGCAATTCGTAGCGGGCCAGCTTTATCCCGGCAAAGTGATCGGGAATGGAGATGTCTCCGGCCTCGCCCATGTCGAGCCCATCGGCAACGGCCTTGTGCAGGGCGGCGTCCAGCCAGTTCAGCCAGTCGCGCGTCTGGGCAATGGCTGCCTGCCCGCCGGCATCGACCGGGCCATGGCCGGGCACCAGCGCACGGTGCGGGATAGCCGCCAGCGCATCGAGACTGCGCTGCCATTGCGGCAGATCGGCATCGGGCGTGGCGGGCGCGCGGTTG
>DATMUT010000538.1:0-6173 GCA_035563755.1 Novosphingobium sp. | reverse complement strand
AACGCCATGCGCGCGCCCGGCGATGCCAGCGGATCGCATGCGCTCGAAGTGGCGATGGACGAGCTGGCCGAGAAGCTGGGCATGGACCCGGTTGAACTGCGCATCCTGAACGACACGCAGGTCGACCCCGAAAACCCGCAGCGCCCCTTCTCGAGCCGCAAGCTGGTCGAGAGCCTGAAAGCCGGCGCCAAGGCCTTTGGCTGGGAGCGGCGCAGCGCCAGACCGGCCGCCCGCCGCGAGGGCGACTGGCTGATCGGCATGGGCGTTGCCGCGGCCTTCCGCGACAGCCCGACCATGACCTCGGGGGCGCGCGTGCGCCTCTCGCCGCAGGGCCGCGTGACCGTCGAAACCGACATGACCGACATCGGCACCGGCACCTATACCATCATCGCCCAGACCGCCGCTGAAATGCTGGGCGTGCCCATCGGCCAGGTCACGGTGCGGCTGGGCGACAGCGATTTTCCGGCCTCGGCCGGTTCGGGCGGGCAATGGGGCGCCAATTCCTCGACCAGCGGGGTGTATGCGGCCTGCGTTGCGCTGCGCACGGCCATTGCCGCCAAGCTGGGGCTGGACCCGGCCGATGCCCGTTTCGAGGATGGCAAGGTCATCGCCGGCGGCAAGTCGGTGCCTTTGGCGCAGGCGGCGGCCAGCGGCGAAATCGTGGCCGAGGACAAGATCGAGTTCGGCAAGCTCTCGCAGCAATATCGCCACTCGACTTTCGGCGCGCATTTCGTCGAGGTGGGCGTGGACGTTCACACCGGCGAGGTGCGCGTGCGGCGCATGCTGGCCGTGGCAGCGGCCGGGCGCATTCTGAACCCGGTTTCAGCGCGCAGCCAGATGATCGGCGCGATGACGATGGGCCTTGGCGCGGCGCTGACCGAGCATCTCGTGGTTGACCCGCGCTTTGGCTATTTCGTCAATCACGACATGGCGCAATATGAGGTGCCGGTGCACGCCGACGTGCCGCATCAGGACGTGATCTTCATCGAGGACCCGGACCCCACCGTCTCGCCCATGAAGGCGCATGGCGTGGGCGAACTGGGCCTGTGCGGCGTGGCGGGCGCCATCTCGAATGCGGTCTACAACGCCACCGGCGTGCGGGTACGCGACTTCCCGATCACGCTCGACAAGCTTGTTGATCACTTGCCCGAGGCATAAAGGGGTGGCCCTGCCGGACAACATGCCGGCAGGGCCACCCGATCAGCGCGCCGGCTCGATATAGACCGGGTTGGTCATGGCCAACACCGCCTCGCCCCGGCGGATTTCAAAGCGCAGCCAGTGGCGCTGCCCATCCGCTACATAGCTCAGGGCGCTCATACCATCGCCAAGGGCAGCGCGCGACAGGGCCTGGTCGGCCTTGCCATCGACAATCGCCGCCAGCGATGCCCCGGCAAACCCCTTCGTTGTCAGATTGAGCGCCAATACGGCGCCCTTGGGCAAGGGCGCCGTATCGCCCATCATGCCGCGCCACGCGCCACTCACCGCCTGCAGGTCGACAAAGCCGCCCGGATGGCCCGTCAGATCCACCCACACATGGCCGGCCGCAATGCCCGCCAGAATGGCGCGTTCCGACAGTTCGGGCGCGAACACCACCGTGGCGGGATAGCCAACGCCCAACCGGCCCATGTCGACATCATGCGCATCGCTGCCACCAATCGCCGTGGTGTGGCGGCCCTTGGCCAGTTCTTCCTCCCAGCGGGCGGTGTCGGCGGCATCGTTCATGCCGCCCGAATGCAGCAGGCCGCCGCCGTTCACTGCCTCCATCGCATCGGCCATGGCGGTGGCGGCATCGGGCGCGCTCCATCCGCAGCCACGGCAGCCCGAGCTGGACTGAGAGGCGGCGTGATTGAGCGAGACCAGCGCGCCGGCCTGTTTGGCCTCGCGGAACAGCTCCATCATGTCGCGCGCGCCCGGCGGCGAGCCGAGGCGGTATTCCAGCTCGCCACTGGCGCCAAACAGGTTGGCATGGCCCTGCGCGGTGGTCAGTTCGCGGCCCGGTATCAGCAGCACATCGTCGTAATAGGGCTGCAGGCGGCGCATCTCGTTGAAATGGGCTGCGCCATTGTGATCGGTGATGGCGATGAAATCGAGCTGCGCCTTCTCGGCCGCATCGACCGTGCGGTAGAGCGGGCATGGCACCTGCTGGCCGCGGCGGCTGGTGCAAAAGCCATCGGAATCGCCGGTATGCAGGTGCAGGTCGCCGCGATACCAGCGCGCTTCGCTGCGCAGCGGAGCGGCGGAATAGGTCGAGACGGCCGGCCGCTCGCCCTTGCGCCAGAACCAGATGCGCGCGGTATAGTCCGACACCACGCCCTCGCCAATGAAGGACACGCCAAGGTCGAGCGACCATTTGCCCGCGCCGATGGTGCCGGGGTGATAGGCCGGCGTCGCGCTCACCGCATCGATGATGGCGACATGCTTGTTGCTGCCGCTCCAGCCGCGAATGTGGTGGCCATCGTTCAGGCCCATGTTGATGACCGTGCGCCCGTCGCCCTTGGTATAGGTCAGTTCAACGGCGATGCGCTCGACACCCTCGGGCACGGCAAAGGGCACGGTCAGGTTGTGCTGGTAATCGCGCCGGTCGACATGGCCGGTCAGCACCAGGTCGGGCTTTTCATGCCCCTGCGCCAACGGCACCGCATCCCAGGCGGGCGGCGACGATGGCGGGGTTGCGGCAGCAGCGGGCAAAGCGGCCAGCGCTGCTGCCAGAGCAAATGTCCATGACATGCTTGAAATCTCCGCAAGGCGGCGACGCGCGGGGCTTGCCCCCGCCGCGCCGCGCCTGTTCCATCAGAACTTGTAGCTGACCGCGCCGCGCACGCTGCGCCCGAAGATCGAGCGGGCCAGATAGGTGGCCGCCCCCACTTCGGTGTTGTCGATGGTGCCCGCGCGCGGGTTGCCCTCGGTCAGGCCCACGGTGTTGGTCACATTGTCGACGTAGAGGTTGAACATCAGGCGCGAAGTGGCCTTGAACTGCGCCTCGATGTCGAGCGTGGTGTAGTGCGGCAGGCGGATTTGGTTGGCCACGTCGGAATAGCGGTCGCCATAATAGGACACGTCGGCCTGCAGGCGCAGGCGGTTCTGCAGCAGATTGAAGGCGGGCGACAGGCGCCACGAATTGCGCGGCACGCGGATCAGCTGGTGGTTCGAATAGTCCGTCACCACGCCCGAGGAATTGGTGTAGACAAAGCGGCTGAAGCGCGGGTCCTGCCAGGTGTATTGGCCGTGCAGGTCGAACCAGCGCACCGGCCTCCAGGTGGCCTCGGCCTCGACGCCCCAGGTGCGCGTGTCGCCATACACGGTGCGCGCCTGATAGCTGGTATTGGTCAGCACGTAGTCGGTAATGGCATAGCTGTTGTAGACCGAGCGGAAGCCGGTGAGATAGGCGCTGAAACGCGGGCGGGCGTATTTGAAGCCGGCCTCGATGAAGTTCATCGTCTGCACGATGGGGTTGTTGTTCGCGTTCGAGATGAAGTCGCCCACCGAAGGCAAGCGCATGGCATCGGTATAGCGGGCGAAAACGCCATAGCTGCGGTCGAACTGGTAATTGGCGCCCACCGTCCAGCCGGTGTGGCTGAAGCTGCGGTTAAAGGGCGTCCAGATGCCGGTGCCGACCTTGACCGCGTCGTCTGCAACGGTGGTCGACTGGCCCAGATTGGCGGTGCTCGTGCCCTCGACCGCGCCGCGCATGTTCACCTTTTCCCAGCGCACGCCGCCATCAAGGCGCAGTTTGGGGGTGATCTGCCATTCGTCGCTGCCATAGACGGCAACCGTGTCCGACGAGCCGCGCCCGTTGGCATATTCCGCGCCGTAGGACAGCACGCCATTTTCGGTGAGCGACTGGGTGGGCTGGCCGGCGGCATTGAGCACATAGATGTCGAGCAGGCGGGCATTGTCGCGCACATCGGTGAGCGCAGTGGCCGAGGTCGCCTGATATTGCTCGCTGATGTGGGCGAAATAGACGCCCAGCGCGAAGTCGTGCCGCATGCCGGCGATCATTTTCGTGGCCTGGAAACGGCCATCGTTGACAAATTCCTTCTCGGGCACGGTGAAGGAGCGCACCAGATTGACCAGCGCCAAACCGTTGCCATAGGCGCCGCTCATGTTGGCCACAACGCCGGGCGTGTCGGTATAGACATAGCCCACGCTCGCCCCGCCATAGGCCGCCGCATAGGGGCTGTAGGCCGAAAGCAGGCTGGCGGCGGTATAGACCGAATAGGGCGTGATGCTGGTGCGGTGGGTCCAGCTGTCGCGGTAACGCATGTTGTCCTGAAAGGTGATGCCATCGGCGATGTTCACCTTGGCCTCGCCGGTCAGCTGGGTCAGCTTGACGGTGGTGCCGGTGGCGTTGTCAAAGCTGTAGGTGCCGCCATTGGCCTGACGGAAGTTGAAATAGCGCGTTTCCGGCCCGGCGATGGTGTCATACAGCGCGTTGAAGCCCGGAACGCCGGTGGGCGAACCATCGCCGCCATTCACAAACGGACTGACCATCGCATTGCCGATGCGGTCGTCGATGCGCTTGACGCCCAGCATCAGCGAGCCCCACTTGAAATCGCCCGAGAGCGTGGCGCGGATCTGCCCGCCCTCGTCCTGACGATAGCCGCTCTGGCGCTGCCCGTCCGAGATGCGATAGAAACCACCCACGAACCAGCGCCACGGCGTGCTGCCCAGCGGCCCGCCCACCCATGCGTCGACACGGTGCGCGTTATAGCTGGCCACCTCGTATTTGGCGAAGCCTTCGAGGTGGTCGCCGCCCTTGCGGGTGATGAAATTGACCGTGGCGCCCGGCGCGTTCGAGGCAAAGATCGAGGACGGGCCGCCGCGCACCACCTGCACGTCTGAAATGGTGGAATCGACGCGAAACGCCTGGTCCGCATTCAGCCAGCCAAGGCCCGCGTCGTGCTGGATGGTGATGCCGTCTTCCTGCAGGGCCACCTGCGAATAGCCATCGTTGGGGATGCCGCGCACGCGAATGTTGCCGCTCGCCTCGCCCGAGGAGCTTTCCACCCAGATGCCCGGCACGTTCTTGAGCGCCTCGCCCACGCCCTTGGGCGACTTGAACTGCAGCGTTTCGGCGCTGATGGTCGAGACGGCATAGCTGGCCTCGACCTGACGGCGGGCGGCGTTGCCCACATGGCCCGTCACGATGATGTCGTTGCCCGGGGCAACAGGTTCGGCGCCCGTTTCAGCGGCTGCGGCGGCGGGTGTGTCGGCAGCCTGGGCCGGCTGGGCCAGAGCCAGGGCCATGCCGGACAGGCACACGCCTGCTTCGAGCAATTTGCGCATTTTGGAAGGTCCCCTGTTCAGTGATCGCAATGAGCGGTTGCGGTGAATCGGGGGCCTATATGATAGCGATAATTATCGTTTTTGTGACACTGCGTCGCCCCGCTGTCACATTTGCGCGAATGCCCGGCTCAGGCAGCCTTGCCTCGCTGGCGGTGTTGCGCCAGTTTGCGCGCCGCACAGCGCCTTGCCCCCGGGGCGCGCGAAATTTTGCACAGGAAACAGCCCCATGACCGACGACCCGCAATCGCCCCGCACCGACCGCCGCCATTTTCTGAGCGGCGTGGGCGTCGGGATTGCCGGGGCAAGTCTGGCCGGGGCGATGCCGGCGCAGGCCGCGACCCATCCCGCCGCGCACCACCCTTCGCCAGCCGCCATCGACGCGCTGCTGGCCCGCCACATCGAGACGGTGGTGGTCATCTATCTCGAGAACCGCAGCTTCAACAACCTGTTCGCCGATTTCCCCGGCGAGGCCGAGCCGCTCTCGTCGCTGCCGCCCGAACGCACCGCCCAGCGCGACCGCGACGGCAAGCTGCTGCCCCAACTGCCGCCGGTGTGGAACGGCATGGTGCCGCGGGAACAGGTGGTCGAGCACACCACCTACAAGATTGCGCAGGAGGCCCTGCCCGTGCCCGCCAACGCCCCCTTTGCGCTAGCCACGCCCGAGGGCGATCCGCTGCCGCTGGGCCTTGTCACACGCGATCTGGTGCACAAGTTCTACGAGAACCAGATGCAGATCAACGGCGGACGCAACGATGGCTTCGTGGCCTGGGGCAATACCGGCTCGCTGGTGATGGGCCATTATGGCGACGCGCGCGCGCAGATGCGCCTGTGGGGCATCGCCCGCGAGTTCACCCTGTGCGACCGGTTCTTCATGGGCGCATTCGGCG
>DATMUT010000537.1:0-2105 GCA_035563755.1 Novosphingobium sp. | reverse complement strand
AATTCAATCCGAGCCCGGGCCCTGTATCGTTGGTCTATCCGCCGACGCGGCATCTGTCGCCAAAAGTCCGGGCCTTCGTTGATTTCATAATTGGTAACTGCCCAGGTTGCGTAATTGGCGGTTAACCGGTTCGAAGTGCAGCGATCTGTGCTTTTGAGTCCCCGGCAAGAGCCAGGATGACGTTCCATCCCTGCTTTTTGGCGGTCGAGATAAAGGAGCGGACAATGGCGAAATCCATTGCCCCCTCCAGGCTGCGGAATCCGCCGGAGATCTTCTGTTTGACCTTCATCATGCGGCCATCGCGTTCAGCCTGATTGTTGGTGAAGGGGACGTCAGGATCGTTGAGGAAGCGCAGGACGTCCTGCTTGCGGCTGGCGAGGCGCAAGAGAAGATTGTGTCCGGTTCGACGCGGCTTGCGACCGCGCCGGTTGCGGCCTTGCGTGTCGGTGGCGGGGCACAACGGCGATTGGGCCTCATGGAAGGCCAGCCCCTCGGCCACAATGGCATCATAGCGGCGCTCGAAGCGCGCGATCAGGCACGGTTTGAGGACGCCCCCGCGTTCGCGCGCAAGGTTGACCGCATGACAGGCGCGGCGCAGCAACCGGTGCATCTTGCGCGCCCAGTCTTCCTTCTCGATGTCGATCAGGGCCTTGAGTTCGCGCAAATGATGGGCATTGCACAGGGCATGAAGCACGCTCGGCATGGTGTAATAGGGCTTCCAGTGATCGTGCACCACGATGCCGACCACGTTGGCCAAGAGGCTGCCGCGTCTGGCGCAGACGCGGTAGAAGGTGAGCCAAGCGGTGCAAGCCACATGCAGCCATTGGGTCTTGCCGCCGATCCGAAAGCCGGTCTCGTCCATGTGCTTGACGGCGGCGCCGGCGACCAGGTCGCACACCGTGGCGACGAAATCCTGCAGGCGTGCTGCGCACGTGCGGCTCATGCGGGCGATGGTGGCGGCGACCAGCCTGATGCCGAACAGATCCGCCATCAGTTCGGCCAGGCGATCCTCGGGCAGCAACTGGTAGTGCAGCAGATAGATCACCAACGATGCGATCCTGGGGCCATACTGCACCGGCGCGTTGACTCCATCGGGGAACGAAGCGTGGGTGTGCGCCCCGCAGCCGGTGCACACGCAGTTGTGGGCGCGATGCTCGGTAACAACGAGCGGACGCGGCTCGGGCAGGTCGAACACCTGGCGGGCGCTGTGGCCGCTGCTCATGGCGGGCGTCACCGCCGCACCGCAGGCCGTGCAGGATGACGGAAAATGATCGACGACGCTGTCCGGCTCGGCAACCTGCCGCAGGGTCTCGCCTTTGTGCCCTTTCTGGCCACCCGAAGGCTTGTTCGAGGGCTCCCGCTGGCTGCGCACCCGCGGCGGCTTCTTCAGCCCGTCGCTGGAGGGCGGCTTGCCGCTGTTGCTGCTGTTCAAGCCAAGCCGGCGCTCCAACTCGGCGACACGCGCCTTCAAAGCTGCAATCTCGGCCGCTTGCGCCCGGATCAGCGCAATCAGCTCTTCCCGCGTCGGCTCGGACTGCGAATCGCCATTCATGAATCCTTGAATCGAAACGCGATTCCGCTGTCCAGAAAAATCTACCGCGGGCTATCGAGACGCCCGCCGCCCCACCTGGGCAGTTACGGAATTTTTTGAAATTCTCGCCCGGTTGCGACATAAAAATATTTTCCATTTACCGATTGGTTCCTCACCTCGACGCATGCATAACGGCACTTGATAGAAAATAATACTACCATAATAGTCGTATTTTGTCGACAGGATATTAATCAGTTGCAGGCGGGGAGTCGCCGCCCCGTATGGGCTGAATCTTTCACAGACTCGTAGGGTGGGTTGAGCGCAGCGAAACCCACCATCAGCGTCGCCTGCCCCTCGCGTCTCCTGACCCGCTCCACACAGCCCTGTCAGCGAAACATCGCTGACCTTCGGGAACTGCCGTGGATTGAGGCGTGTTTATAGGCGGAGGAGAGTCCTCATGACCAGCAATTCAAAGGCTATTCACGAACGGGGGGCGCGCGGAGAAAGATCGCCGCTGCCAACGCGATCGGGGTTCTCGTTCAGTGGCCCGGGTTACCGTGACGCGCCGAGTTCG
>DATMUT010000536.1:0-4406 GCA_035563755.1 Novosphingobium sp. | reverse complement strand
GAAAGGCAGGGTGACATGCGCCTCTTGTGCCAGCGCGGGCGCGGCGGCCATGCTGGCCAAACCGCCCAGAACAGCGCGGCGGGGGAATGCGGTCGATGGGGTGTCGCCTGGCATGGGGGCTTCCTCTGGCGCAAGAGATCGGGACGTTGGCGTCGTTTTGCTTGGTTGCAGCCTTTGTCCAACGTTTTGAACCTTGCGGCAAGGGGCGATGCGCAGGGCCGGCCGGGCTGCGATTGCGGGCGGCGCGATTGACCCATTCGCATATGCTGCATATATGCTTCGTATATTATTTGGCAATCGAGGTGGCCGTGGGAATTGTGAAGATAGATGAGGCGCTCCACGAGGAGGCGCGCAGGGCCAGCACGGTCATGTGCCGCTCGATCAATGCGCAGGCCGAATTCTGGATGAAGATCGGCATGCTGGCCGAGGCCAATCCGACGCTCTCGTTCAACCAGATCGTGCAGCGCGAACTGGCCGGCGCGCAGATTGGCGCGCAGGATTGCGCATCGCGGGCGGCGGCGGCCTGACATGGTCAAGACCCTCGATGAACTGGCGCTCATGCGCATTTCGGGCAAGCTGCTGGCCAGCGTGTTCGAAATGCTCGACGGGCAGGAACTGGCCGGCCTCTCGACCATGCAGGTCAACGACATGGTCGAGCGCTTCATTACCGACGATCTGGCCGCGCGCCCGGCCAGCAAGGGGCAGTACGGCTTCAAATATGTGCTGAACTGCTCGATCAACGACGAGGTGTGCCACGGCGTGCCCAATGCCGCGCGCATTATCCGCGAGGGCGACATCATCAACCTCGACATCACGCTCGAGAAGAACGGTTACATCGCTGACTCGAGCAAGACCTTCATCGTGGGCGCCGTGCCACCGGCTACGCGGCGCCTGGTGCAGGTGGCGCAAGAGGCAATGTGGGCGGGAATCAGGCAGGTGCGCCCCGGCGGGCGCATGGGCGACATCGGCTATGCCATCGAGCAGCACGCGCGGCGCAACGGCTATAGCGTGGTGCGTGAATATTGCGGCCACGGCATTGGCCGCCAGATGCACGAGGAGCCGCAGGTGCTCAATTTCGGGCGGCGCGGCACGGGCGTGCTTTTGCGCGAGGGCATGGTCTTCACCATCGAGCCGATGGTCAATCAGGGCAAGGCGGGCGTTTCGACGCTGGACGACGGGTGGACGGTGGTGACCGACGACGGCAAGCTGTCGGCCCAGTTCGAGCATACGGTCGCGGTTACGCATGATGGTGTGGAGGTGCTGACCCTGCGCCGCGACGAGGCCGGCAAGCGCTCGCCGCGGTGATGCCGCGCCAAGGTGGCGGGGACGGTTCGCGCACCTGCATGGCGGGTGCGGGGCCGGACCGGCGCCGGAAATGAAAAAGGCCGACCCGAAGGCCGGCCTTTTCAAACCTCTGATCTCTCAGAGGAAAATGGTCGGGGAAAGAGGATTCGAACCTCCGGCCCCTGCCTCCCGAAGACAGTGCTCTACCAGGCTGAGCTATTCCCCGACCGGTGCGGAACCTTGCGGCTCCGCGGGGCAGGAGCGCGCCTATAAGGGGGGTTTCCCGATGTGGCAAGCGCCCAATTCGACATTTTTTCCATCGCCTTGCATATTTTTGCGAAAGCGCCCGATTTCGGGCACTTCACGCCTTTGCGCGGTGGGTCAGGCGGCCATGCCCCAGCCGCTCTTGTTGCCCCCCAGGCCGGCAAGGCGGTTGCCCACATCCTGTCCGCTGCGACGGAATCGGCTGATCACATGCATCAGCCCATCGGTGGCATCCGACAGGGCGCGCAGAGCAGCGGTCGATTCCTCGACCATGGCCGCGTTCTGCTGCGTGGCCCTGTCGAGTTCGTCGAAGGTGCCGTTCACATCGCGCAGGTCGCTGGCGTTGCCATTGGCGGCATAGGCAATGCCATCGACCGCCATGCCGATCTCGATCACCTGCGTCTGGATGACATTGAGCGCCTCGCCGGTCTGCACGACCTGCGACACGGCCTCGGCCACTTCGGTGGTCGAGGTGTCGATCAGCGCCTTGATGCCGTTGGCAGCGTCGGCGCTGCGTTGGGCCAGGGCGCGCACTTCGTTGGCGACCACGGCAAAGCCCTTGCCAGACTCGCCCGCGCGCGCCGCCTCGACGCCCGCGTTCAGCGCCAGCAGGTTGGTCTGGAAGGCAATGCCGTCGATCAGGCCGATGATCTGGCGGATCTCGCTGGCCGATTTCTCGACGCGCTCCATGGTGGCCATGGCGCGGTTGACAACGTCCTGCCCGGCGGTCGCGCTGTCTTGTGCCGAGGCAAGGGCGGTGTTGACCGTGGCGGCATTTTGCGCGGTATCGGTGGCGGCGTCGACCAGCCGGTTCAGCGTTGTGCTGGCCTGCTCGACCGAGCCGGCCTGCCTTTCGGTGCGGCGGGCCAGGTCGTCAGAGGCCGTGCGGATTTCGGCGGCGCCTGCCTGAATGTGGCTCGATGCGTCGGCCACATTGCCCACCAGTTGCTCCAGATCAGCCAGGGCGGCGTTGAAGTCATCGCGCAGCTGGCCAAAGGCGGCCGGGAATACGCCGGTCATGCGGTGCGACAGGTCGCCCTTGGCTAGCGCATCCAGCCCGGCGCCAATCTGATCCACCACCATGCGCTGCTCTGCCTCGCGGGCGTCGCGTTCGGCATCGGCGCGCTGGCGCACGCGCTCGGCCTCGGCCTGCGTCTGGGCCTGCTCGACCATGCCGCGCTCGAGCTTGATGGCGAGCGCTGCCAGCACCGCCGTTTCGGCCACGACCACCACGGCATGCAGCAGAACCCGCGGCACATTGCCCGTGCCCGAGAACACCAGTGCGGGCGCGGCAAAGTTGAGGACCAGATGATGCACCGCGGTGACAGCCGCAGCCGCCAGCACCGGGCGCCAGTCGGCCAGCCCGGCGGTCATGGCGATCACGGCAAAGAAGGTCATGTGCAGATCGATCATCCACGCGCTGCCGCTCCATTGATAGAGCAGGATGGCCGGATAGAGCGGCATCGTCGCGCCCAGCACCAGGCGGGCCGTGGCGTCGCTGCGGCCTTGCGCGATCATCATCGTGGGCAGGGCGGTGATGGCCAGCGCCATGACGACCGGCAGGAGCCCGGCGGCGGAAAACAGGCTGCCGCCCAGCACGATGGCAACGCAGGCCCAGCACACGGCGACCAGCGCGCGCATGCCCAGGCTACGGAGTGTGTCGAGTTCTTGCATCTTATGTCCTTGCAGAAGGCGGCTGAGTGGAAGGCGATGAGAGCGGTGCCGGAGAGGATGTTGCCCCGCACAGCCCAGCCGGGGCGGCGAGCAGCAACATGCCACCACGCAGCGCATCGAGCGCCAGCATGGTGGTGCCGCCGGTCACGATCAGGCTGCCGGGCGGGCGCCCCTGGCCAATGGCCTGCAGATGATGCCGGCGCGCCCAGGCCAGAGCCGCTGGCGCACCGGCAGGGGCAATCAGCAATGCCGGATGCTGCGCGCGCGGCGCCAGGGCGCACAGCGCCAGCACCAGCGCCACGACGCATCCATGTGCCGCAAGGCCGGCACGGCGCGGGCTGGCATGCGGGGCGGGGGCGTGGTGAAGGAACAAGGGCATGTCGGGCCGGCTGTCACTCGCGGAGGCAAAGATTGGGTATTTGCCGATAGCAGGCGTGCCTATAAGCTCTTGCTCAAGGCTGGGTCCGTGAAAAACCTTATCCGTTTGGCAGTGCCGCAAGCGCATGGCATTTGCCGGCGGGCCTGTTTAGGTGGTGGCATGGAAAGTCATCTTGCAACCTTGTCCGCCAGCGCTGCTTCCTCTTTGCCAGGGGCGCAAAACCGTGTCGATCCGGGGCATTGGGAGTGGCAATATCTGGACCTGATGCAGCAGGTGCGCGACTCTGGCGATTCGCGCGTCGATCGCACCGGGGTTGGCACGAAGTCGGTGTTTGGCGCGACCATCCGCTGCGACCTGTCGGGCGGGCAGATGCCGCTGGTGACCACCAAGCGCGTATATTGGAAGACAGCCACGCGCGAATTCCTGTGGTTCCTGACCGGCGACACCAATATCCGCAAGCTGTGCGAGCAGGGGGTCGAGATCTGGACCGACTGGCCGCTGGCGCGCTACCGGCGCGAAACGGGCGATGACATCACGCGCGAGGCGTTTTCGGGCCGAATCGTGGCCGATGCCGCATTCGCCGCGCGCTGGGGCGATCTGGGGCCGGTCTATGGCAAGCAGTGGGTCGACTGGCCGGTGTACGAGCCGACCGGGGCCGAGGGCCTGTTCCGCAAGCGCGCGCAGGGCATCAATCAGGTGGCCGATGTGGTGGCCTCTTTGCGCGACAATCCGGGCAGCCGGCGCCATATCGTCGAGGGGTGGAACGTGGCCGAGGTGGACGGCATGGCCCTGCCGCCCTGCCACA
>DATMUT010000535.1:0-2219 GCA_035563755.1 Novosphingobium sp. | reverse complement strand
TGAAGTCGAGCAGCCGGCCGATCTGCAAGGCCCTGCCGCCCGCCACAAGCGTGATGGAGGGCGCCCATGCCCGCTGACATTTTCACCGCCATGGGCTTTTCGGCCAAGCTGCGTGGCGCCTTTGCCAAGGCCCGGCCGCGCATCGCGGTCATTGGCGACCTTGTGGCCCTCACGCCAGCCGAACTGCTGCGCGTGCCCGGCATCGGCCCCATTGGTCTGGGCGAGGTCGAAATCATCCTCGCCATGCACAAGCTGGGCCTTGCGCCCAAGGTGCCGGCATGACGCGCGAAGGGCTCACCTCGAGCGAAGGCGCCTCTGCGGCCGATGTCCGCGCCAAAGGATGTATGATGCCTGACTCGGCCGTTAGGCTTGCAGCAGGAAACGCTGTGCTAGGCGAAGCCTACTTGCCCGACCACCACTCGGGCAAAGGCGCGCCGGCTCATCTTTTGACCCTCCCAGGCAAAGCCGGCGCGCCCTTTTCTTCATCCCCCCGCATCCTTGTCGCCTGCGCGTTTTCCGGCACCATGCGTAGCCAGAACATTGCTGGAAAGGCCCTGTGAATGTGGCTCTACCTACCAGAAGCATCCTCTCCCTGTGCGCAGGCGTCGGAGGCCTTGAACTCGGCATCGCTCTCGCCCTCGCACATCGCCATGAAACTGGTGTGGGCATCTGCTACGTGGAGAGGGAAGCATCAGCCGCCGCAAGCCTGGTCGCGAGCATGGAAGCGGGGTGGCTTCATCCGGCGCCTGTCTGGTCTGACCTTGCCACTTTCGACGGCAGACCATGGCGCGGCCTCGTGGATATCGTCGCTTCGGGAGATCCGTGCCAGGACAACAGCGTTGCGGGAAAGCGCGCCGGCGCAGACGGCGCCCGCTTCCTCGCGCCCGAGGTCTGCCGCATCGCCGATGAGTGCCGGCCTGCTCGTATCTTCCGCGAGAACGTCCCGGGGAACGCAGGCGGCCAGCTCGAAGCTGTCGTCCCAGCACTGGAGAGGCTGGGCTACCGCGTTGCGTGCGGAATATTCAGCTCGGCCGAAACCGGAAACACCATGCAGCGCGAGCGACTGTTCATCATGGCCGACCGCCAAGGCAGCGCGGGGCGGCTACGAGATCGATCCGAAGACGGGCCGGAAGGTTCTGACGCTGGAGGGGGCCGCGACGAATTGGGCCGGACCGCAGGCACGGGACTATTTCCCGGCGCACAGCCCAGAGCGAATTTCTGCCATGAGGGCCGAGGGCCACGGGATGCGCAATCTGAACGACGAAGCAGCCATGTGGGAAGCGCCCAGCGTGGCAGTGACCGAGGGCACGCGGATGACGCGGGGTGGGGCGCGCTCGGACGAATTGCTCCTGACGGGGCAGGCGGTGCAAGCGTCGAACCAATGGGGGAAGGCTTGGCCGGGACCAGCGGCCCGAGACTACAAGGGCGCGAACTCGGCAGCGCATCTGGAAGTCAGCAGCGGGTCGATGCACCTCGATCAGCTTCCCAACTTTGTGGAGCATTGCTTCCGCCTGCCGTCATCCCCGGACCAACCGATAGCCGGTGGATCGACGTCCTCGACCGATGGCCCGAACTCCAACCAGCCCTCAGCGAAGAGGAGGCTCAATCCCATCTTCGTCGAGGCATTGATGCGATGGCCCACCGGACTGAGCGGCTTCGAGCGACAGGAAACGGCGTTGACCCGCTGGTGGCAGCTTATGCCTTCCTTTCTCTCGACGCTCTGCTCACGGCCTGACGTGGCCCAGGCGGATCTTTTCGGAGGTATAGCAGCATGATCGCCTATGCCTCCCGTACTGGCACCCGGCGCAACCTGGCAGCACTGCGCAAGGCCGGTTGGCGCCTGATGGTGTCAGCTCGCGGCGTGCTGCGCCACGAGGGCTTTGCTTATGCGCTGGATAACGGCGCATGGACGGCGTTCCAGAAGGCCGAGCCATTTGACGTAAGGGCGTTCGTCCGAGCTGTCCGCCTGCTGGGTGCCGGCGCCGACTGGATCGCGCTGCCCGATATCGTGATGGGTGGAGAGCAGTCGCTTGCATTGTCCCTGCGTTGGTTGCGCTGGCTCAAGCGATGGCCCAGCCTGGCACAGGCGCGATTTATGCTCGTCGTGCAGAATGGCATGGACACCTGCCGCCACATGCTGGCGCGCATCCGGCGCGTTGTGGGGCCGATGGTCGGGATCTTCGTTGGGGGGGATACGGTCTGGAAATTGGCCACAATGG
>DATMUT010000534.1:0-3039 GCA_035563755.1 Novosphingobium sp. | reverse complement strand
AAGACCGACCTGCCATACCGCGACGAAAGCGCCAGCGCCGACCCGTGGGATCGCCTGCGCAACCGCGAGGCGCTGACGCCCGAGGGCATCGTGGCCTTGGCGCAGGCCGCGCAGGCCCGCTACGGCTTCCGCGATTTCAAGCTGAAGGGTGGCGCGCTGGCGGGCGAGGAGGAAGTGCTGGCGGTGCGGGCGCTCAAAGAAGCCTTCCCGCAGGCGCGCATCACGCTCGACCCCAATGGCGCGTGGAGCTTGGCCGAGGCGGTGCGCCTGATGGCCCCGCTGCGCGATGTGCTGGCCTATGCTGAAGACCCGTGCGGCGCCGAGAACGGCTATTCCGGCCGCGAGGTGATGGCCGAGTTCCGCCGCGCCACGGGCCTGCCCACCGCCACCAACATGATCGCCACCGACTGGCGGCAGATGGCGCATGCGCTCTCGTTGCAATCGGTCGACATCCCGCTGGCCGATCCGCATTTCTGGACCATGGAGGGCGCGGTGCGGGTGGCGCATCTGTGCGATGCCTTTGGCCTGACGTGGGGCAGCCATTCCAACAACCATTTCGACATCTCGCTGGCCATGTTCACCCATTGCGCGGCGGCAGCGCCCGGGCGCGTCACCGCCATCGACACGCACTGGATCTGGCAGGATGGCGAATGCCTGACGCGCAATCCGCCGCGCATTGTCGATGGGCATGTGGCCATTCCCGAGGCGCCGGGGCTGGGCGTTACGCTCGACGAGGAGGCGCTTGAGCGCGGGCATGGGCTTTATCGCCAGCATTGCCTGGGCGCGCGCGACGATGCGGCGGCCATGCAATATCTCATCCCCGGCTGGCAGTTCGACAACAAGCGGCCCTGCCTGGTGCGCTAGGTTTCCCTCTGCCCCGCTCAGGCGGGGCGGGCCTTCGAGAGAGGGGGCTTCTCACCCGGCCCCCTCTCGTTTTGTATGCGGCCTCAGGCCATCCGGCTTTGCGCTGCCTGCATCAGCCCGCGAATGTGGCCATAGGCAAAGGCAAAGCTTTGCAGTTCGGCTTCGGGGTGGCCGGGCACCTGCGGCACATGATCGGGCATCAGCATGCCGTCATAGTCCACCTCGGCATAGGTCAGCAGCGCGCGATACAGGTCGACATCGCCCTCGTCGGGGAAGGCTTCGCGGAAATGGCCGCGCCCGCCCTTGATGTTGCGGAAGTGCACGTTGAAGATCTTGCGACGCGTGCCGAACCAGCGGATCACATCAAAGATCTGCTCGGCCGGGCGAGGCAGGTTCTCGCTCACCGTGCCCTGGCAGAAGTTCAGGCCATGATAGGCGCTCTCGCGGATCAAGACGAAGCGCTTGAGCCCCTCGACCGTGCCCAGCACGCGGTGAATGCCCTGATAGCCCTGCGGCGGCGTGCCGGGGTCTTGCGGGTGGCAGGCGATGCGGACCTTGTACTCGTTGGCCACGGGCACCACGTGGTCGAGGAACCAGGTGATGCGCTCCCAGAAGGCCTCCTCGCTCACCGGGCCTGCGCGCGTGAGGGGCGCGGCCGGGTCGAGTTTGCCCGCGTCATATTCGGAAAACACCGCGTCGCCGCGGCCCTGCGCCCGCCCGGTGCGGATCACGCCCAGCAGGCTCATGTTGTATTTGACGCAAGGCACGCCGGCCTGCGCGCAGGCGCGGATCTGGTTCTGGAACGCCTCGACCTCGCGCTCGCGCTCGGGGCTTTGCGCCAGCAGGATGCCGCCATGCGCCTCGCGGTCGATATGCGTCGAGGGCAGCAGCAGCGGGTCGAGGATGGCATAGGTCAGCCCGTGCCTTTCGGCTGTGGCGCGCACCGCGGCAATCTCGTCGGCGGTGGAATAGAGCCGCCCTTGCGAGACCGCCGGCCGCGCCGCGACATGCGTGACGCCATAGCGGGCCAGAAAGGCGAAGTGCTCGTCGGTGGGCGGGCCGCTCTGGCAGCCCAGCTTCATGGGCAAGGGGCTGCCATGCAGCCGGGCGTTGGCGTGCCTGCCAGGCGCCTGCCGGGTGGGCGCGGCGGCGGCCATGCCGGCCACGGCCAGGCCCGAACCCGCGCCGGCAGTGGCCAGAAAATCGCGTCTGTCCATGTTTTATCCTCTCCTGTTTAGCGCAAGGGGCCTCACCACAGGCGGCGTGGCAGGCCCCATGGGTTGGCGTCCTGCACAGCTGGCGGCAGCAGGTCTTGCGGAAAGTCCTGCAGGCAGACCGGGCGCAGGAAGCGCTCGATCGCCTTGGTTCCCACCGAAGTGCTGCGCGTGTCGCTGGTGGCTGGCCAGGGGCCGCCGTGGACCATCGCGGGCGAGACCTCGACGCCGGTGCCAAAGCCGTTGGCCAGCACGCGCCCCGCCTTGCGCCGGGCGATGGGCAGCAGTTGCCCCGCCAGCGCGTGGTCGGCTTGGGCAAAGTGCAGGGCGATGGTCAACTGCCCCTCGACCGCGCCCAAAACCTGCGCCAGTTGCGCGGCATCGCGGCACACCACCACCAGCGAGGCCGGGCCGAAGACTTCGGCGTGAAGCGCGGGATCGGCCAGGAATGCATCGGCAGACACGCTGTTGAGCCGTGCCTCTGCCCGGCCGGGCGCGGCAGCGGCGCTGGCCACAGTCGATACCGCCCGATGCGCCGCCATGCTGTTGGCCGCGGCCTGATAGGCACCCAGAATGCCGGGCGTGAGCATGATCGCAGGATCGCAACCGGCCAGCGCATTGACCGCCGCCGCGCAGAACCGGTCGAGCGCCGGGCCGGCAATGGCCAGCACCAGGCCGGGGTTGGTGCAGAACTGGCCCGCCCCCATCGTGAGCGAGGTGATAAAGCCCGCCGCGATCTGCTCGGCCCTTTCCTCGAGCGCTGCGGGCAGCAGCACGACGGGGTTGATCGCGCTCATCTCGGCATAGACCGGGATGGGTTGCGGGCGGGCCTGCGCTATGGCGACGAGCGCCTCGCCGGCCCGGCGCGATCCGGTAAAGCCAACGGCCTGTATGCGCGGATCGGCCACCAGCGCCTGTCCCGCGCCAATGCCGCCATCCTGCAACAGGCTGAACGTGCCCG
>DATMUT010000533.1:0-5248 GCA_035563755.1 Novosphingobium sp. | reverse complement strand
CCCGGTATCATCAAGGGCGAAATCGCGGCCCGTGGCCCATACGTAATGGGTATGATCGCCGCTGGCCGGGGTGAAGGCATGCAGCGAGGGCAGCGAGCGACACTGGCCGCGCGGCGTGCCCGGATTGCCCGCGCGATAGTCGAAGAACAGGGTGGCGGGGGCCTGCCACTCGACATGGCCATAAAAGTCCTGATCGCGCCCCACGGCGTCGAACAGAGGCGCAAGGCCGGGCGAGATGGGGGCCGCAAGTTGCGCATATTCGACATGCACGCGGCCATCCTCCTGCCAGAACCGGCGCGACCCTTGCGTGAACACGGGTGCTGCCAGCGCGGGATGCACGAAATTGGCATGCGACAGGTCGAGGATATTGTCGGTGTAAAGCTCGTAATGCCCCTCGGCCAGCGTTGCCCCGCGCACCACCGTCCAGGCCGGATCATCCAGCCACGAGAAGTCGGGGATGAGGCCCGCATCGGCCCGCGTGGGGTCGCCCATCCATATCCACAGCAGCGCATGGCGCTCGACCAGCGGAAAGGCGCGCAGCCGGCGGTCGGGCAGGCGGCCATCGGTATGCGGATTGGCAACGCAGGCCCCCGTCCCGTCGAAACGCAGCCCGTGATAGGGGCACTCAAGCGCGCCATCGACCACCCGCCCCTGCCCCAAGGCGGCAAAGCGGTGCGGGCAGCGCCCCTCGATGGCATGGGCCTGCCCCGCCTCGTCGCGGTACAGGGCCACCGGCTGCTCGAGGAACACCCGCGACCAGGCCTGACCCGGCGCCAGATCCGATGCCCAGCCAGCCACATACCAGGCATTGCGCAAGTATCGGCCCTGCCCCTGCCCGGCGTGGGGCGGAATGGTCGCGGGGTCCATCGCGCTTACCGGATCAGCGTATCGACATAATCGGCGCCAATGCCGACCTTGTCGTAATGGTCGCGCGCGGCGGCGATGTAGTCGAACACGTCGTAATGGCCGGTGGTGTTGCCCTCTTCGTCCAGCCACATCAGCGGGCCGGACACCACAAAGAACACCTTCATCGGATCGGCATGCTCATAGCAGACCAGCGTGTGGCTCTCGCCGGGCGTTTCATACACGAAGTCGCCAGCGGTCGCGGTCCACTCGTGCTCGAGATAGGCCCATTTGCCGCTGATCGTGTAGGCCCAGATGGGGTGCGGGTGATAGTGGCGGTTCACGATGCCGGCCGACTTGCTCATCAGCACATCGGCCCACATGTTCTTGGACGGGCTGATCCATACCGGCTTGGACGATACCGTTTCGCTGATCGGCACCCAGTAGCGCTCGTCGCCCTCGGCGATCTTGTGGTGATAGACCTCGGGCAAGGCGCCCTGGCGGAACACCTTGTCGACAGGCTTTACGTCTTTCCAGAATTCGGTGTGCGCGGTCTCGGGCATGGTCTGCCTCCTGTTCGCGTCGGACAAAAAGGACCGGGGCACGCGGCCCCGGCCCAGTCAGGGTTGGCTCAGAATTTCACGCCCAGGCGCGCATACCATTCGGCCGGGCGGTTATAGGTGCCGTAGATCTCGCCGCCGGCAATCTGCGCCTGACCCGTTACCAGATAGCGCTGGTTGGTCAGGTTCGTGCCGCCAACGGTGATGTCGTAGACATTGCCCGGCGCCTTCCAGGTGATCGACCCGTTGATGATGTCGGTCGCGGGGCGGTTCAGCAGGAAAGTGCCCTCGGTATCGTTGCGCATGCTGGTGGTGTGGGTCCAGTCGGCCAGGAACACCAGCTTGCCCTTGCCCAGCGCGGTTTCGTAGCGGGGCGAGACGTTGACCTTCCAGTGCGGGGCCTTGGGCAGATCGGCTCCGGCAAAGACGCCCGCCTGATAATAGTTGGGCGCAACCTGCGCGGGGGCCAGAACGCTCGAGTAATAGGCGTCGAGATAGGCCACCGAGCCTTGCACGGTAAAGCCGTGGCCGGGCGCTGCGGTCACTTCCAGCTCGGCGCCCTTGATGCGGGCATCGCCCGCGTTCTGGATGACGGGCGAAACGCCCTGCTGGAAGTTGAGCTGGATGCCCTTGTAGTTGGTGGTGAACACCGCCGCATTGATCTGCAGGCGACGGTCAAGCCAGGTCGATTTGACGCCCAGCTCGAAGGTTTCGGCATGCTCTGGCCCGAAGGTGGGCGCATAGGGCAGCGGGTTCGACAGGCGCGTCGTCCAGCCGCCAGTCTTGTAGCCGCGCGACCACGAGCCATAGACCATCAGATCCTTGTTGGGGTGGATCTGGATGCCGGCCTTGGGGCTGAAGTTGTTGAAGCTCTGCTTGTCGGGCGTGGTCGGGTAATAGTCGAACAGGCTGTAGGACGGGTTGGGGAAACCCAGTGCGGCGGCGCAGGCCGACGAGGGCGGCGTGCAGTTGAACAGCTTGTAGTTGAAGCCGTTCACGTCCGACTGGAAGCCGTGATATTCCTTGTCCTCATGCGTGAAGCGGCCGCCTGCGGTCAGGCCGATGAGGTCGTTCACCCGGAAGTCGAGCTGGCCATAGCCGGCATAGTTGACCGTGCTGACCCGGCCCGGCCCGTCGACCTGCAACAGCCCCTCGGCAAAGGTCACATAGTCGTGCAGGTCGCCCGCCTCCTTGAAGGCATAGGCGCCCAGCACATAGTTCAGCCGCCCGTCGAGCGCCTTGCCTGTAAGCTGGAGTTCCTCGCTCATCTGGTACTGCTTGACGGTGAAGCTGGTCTGCAGGAAGTCGAGCACCGAACCGTCCAGATCCATGCCGGCGGCAAAGTTGATCTTGCGGTAAGAGCTGATCGACTTGAGCGTGCCAAAGCCCAGATCACCCTCGAGCACCAGCGCGATGCCCCATTGCGTCAGCTTCGAGAAGTTGAGGCCGTTGGCATAGGTGGTGTCGATATTGCCGGTCTGCGCGACCGCGCTGTTGTAGGACAGGCGCTGCGTCGCGCTGTTGCCCGAGGTGTTGGCCCCGGCCAGCGCGCCCAGCGTGTTGTAGCCATTCACCCCGGTGCGCGCGCCGCACAGGTTGGTCGCCCCGCGCGCCGCAATCTGCGAGGCGGTGCTGTTGATGCAGAAATTATACAGCCCCGCAAACAGGAAGCCCGACGTGCCGGTGGGGTCGAAGGCGGTGCCCGACACGTTGTTGGCCGCCGTGCCGGCAAAGTTGCCCGAGGCGTTCTCGGTGGTGGCCAGGATGGTGTTGGGCGTGGACGACTGGTTGATGTGGCTGTAGTCGCCCGTCAGCGTGGCCTTGAGGCCGCGGCCATTATCCCACTTCAGCTTGCCGCGCAGCGACCAGTTGTTGTCGCCGCCCTGCGTGTCGGACCCGCGCGAATAGCCCGCCGCGCCAAAGGCATTGGCCCCATCGGTCACATAGCTGCCCGAATAGGGGAACGGAATGCGGTGCTGATAGCCCTCGCGGTTCATGATGCCGAACGACACCGAGGAGGTGAACTGCTCGTTGATGGGCAGGTCGACCATGCCGCGCGCCTGCATCCGGTTGTACGAGCCGGTGGTCACGTCGCCCACGAACTTGAACTCGTGGCCCGGGTCGTGCGTGACGATGCTGATCGCGCCGCCAATGGTGTTACGGCCAAACAGCGTGCCCTGCGGGCCCTTGAGCACCTCGATCCGCTCGACATCGAGCAGGTCCTGGTTCGCGCCGATCGAGCGGGCCAGATAGACGCCATCGAGATAGACGCCCACGGCCGGGTCGATATTGAAGGCAAAGTCGGCCACGCCAATGCCGCGGATCGATGCGCCAAGCACTGCCGTCGAGCCCGAGAAAGGCGTGGAGGCATCGAGCGTGACGTTGGGCGAAATGTTCGACAGCGCCGACACATCGCTCACCGCGCGCTCTTTGAGGGCGCTGGCGGTAAAGGCCGAAATGGCGATCGGCACGTTCTGCACGCTTTCGGCGCGCTTTTGTGCGGTAACGACGATTTCGGCAATGCCATGGTTAGTATCGGCCGGTGCGCCGGTCTGCGCCAGAGCCGGCGAGGCAAACAGAACCGCCATCGCGGTGGCGGCAAGAACGCTGGTCCTCATGGACAATCTCCCTCTCCCGGCGTCAGGCTTTTGCGCCCGATCGCACGGTCGTCGCTGTGTTAGCGCAGGCCCGGCGGCCTGGTCTTGGACTGGGGCGCAAGGAAGTTGGACACAGGCGCAAGCGGACGTGCCAGCGTTTCGCGTGGTGAAACCGGCCTTCAGTGCTGCTCGCGATATTGCGTGGGCGTGGCGCCAAAACGGGCGCGAAAACAGCGGGCGAAATAGCCGCTGTCGGAAAAGCCGGTGTCGAAGGCGATGGCGGTGATGCTGGCGCCAGGCTGGCACACCAGCATCTCGGCGGCGCGTTCCAGGCGGCGGGCCAGAATATAGCCGCTGGGCGTAGTGCCTATGCCGGCAAACAGGTTCTGCACGGTGCGCACCGACACGCCCAGTTCGGCCGCCAGTTCGGCCGTGCCCAGCGCCGGGTCCGACAGGTTCGCCTCGACCACCGAGCGCACCCGCGCCAGCAGGCCGCCACGCAGCGACGCGCCATTCTCGCTGGCCACATCGCCGCCGCGCAGCGCCAGCGAAACCAGGTCGAGAAAAACATTGCTCACCCCTTGCGCCCAGTCGGGGTCGGTATCGCCCAGCTGGCCCTGCGCCCACAACGACAGGATAAAGCCATGCAGCAGCCGGCTCGAGGGCGATTGCGCCGGAATGCGTACCGAGAGCAGGTCGTCCAGCCCCGGCACGCGCGCCGCCAGCGCCCGGCGCGGCATCTCTACCACCAGGAATTCATGCGCCAAAAGGTCGATGCGATAGGGCGCATCCGCATCCGAGAGCACGAAATCGCCCACCACCAGCTCGGCCACACGGCCGCACTGGTCGTGGCGCGAGCGGCCCGAATGCTGAAGGTGCAGCACCACCCTGTCGCTGGCCGATCCGGTGGGCCGCCGCGTGACCAGCGACTGGCCCGAACGCGGGCGGATCATGGTCAGATCGCCAAAGGTCCAGCGCAGCATCTCGGCCTCGAAATGGTCGATGCGCCGGTCGACCAGCGTGCCGGGATAGGTCTCGTTGGTCAGGCGGTTCCAGAAATCCAGCCGGTCGCGCTGCGACAGGCCGGCGGTGGAAAAACGTTCGATCTGGCTCATCACTTGCCTCCCCCTCGAGGACGGACGAAAACTCAGGCCGGATTGGCCAATGGGCGGGCCGATGACCGGCGCGCCAACACGCGGGGCGCCGATTCCACCAGCAGGCACGAGAGCGCCATTCCCCCGCCCGCCA
>DATMUT010000532.1:0-3956 GCA_035563755.1 Novosphingobium sp. | reverse complement strand
CCGCTCACCGGCGCCTTCTATGCCTTCGAGGTGGTGATCGGCGCCTATACGCCCGCCGCCATCGGGCCTGTGGCGCTGGCCTGCCTTGTCGCGTCCATCGCGGTGCGGGCCATTGGCGCGCCGGGCTATTCCATCTCGTTGCCCACCGCCGGCGGCCTCGAAACGGCCAGCTATGTGCTGTTTGCCGCGCTTGGCATTCTGTGCGGGGTGGTGGGCGTTGCCATCATGCGCCTTGTCACGCTGGTCGAGGCGATGGTGCGGCGCGGCCCCGTGCCCGAGGCGTTTCGCCCTTTCGTGGGCGGATTGTGCATGATCCCGCTGGCCATGATCAGCCCTCAGGCGCTGTCGGCCGGTCACGGCGCGCTGCACCTCGACATGAATGTGCCGCCAACGCTGGCGATGCTGGCCACGATCTTTGCGGTCAAGGTACTGGCCTCGGCGGTGTCGCTGGGTTTCGGCTTTCGCGGAGGCATGTTCTTTGCCTCGCTGTTCCTCGGCTCGCTGGCGGGGCAAATGTTCATCGCGGCGCTCTCGCTGTTGCCGGGCGCGCCGGCGCTCGATGCCAATGATGCAGCGCTGGTGGGCATGGCCGGCATGGCGGTGGCTATCGTTGGCGCGCCGCTCACCATGGCGATGCTGGTGCTGGAATCGACGCATGACTTCACCCTGGCGGCGGCGGCCCTTGTTGCCGCGGTCAGCGCGGCCACCATCGTGCGCGAGACTTTCGGCTTCTCCTTCTCGACCTGGCGCATGCACACGCGCGGCGAAACCATCCGCTCGGCCCGAGATGTCAGCTGGATCCGCCGCCTGACTGCGGGCAGCCTGATGCGACGCGGCGTGGTGCCCGCGCCCACCTCGACACCGCTGGCCGAAGCGCGCCGCCGCTTTCCGCTGGGCACGGTCAGCCATGTGGTGCTGGCGGGCGATGACGGGGTTTTTGCCGGTATCGTGCCGGTGCACACCATCCACACCACCGACCGCGCCGAGGCGGTGCTGGGCGATCTGGCGCAAGGGGCGCAGGCCGCGATCCCGCCCGAGTCGCCGCTCGACAGGGTGCTGCGCGCCTTTGACGCGGCGGGCAGCGAAGTGCTGGTGGTGATCGACCACGAACATCGCGCGCCCATCGGCCTCATCAGCGAGAGCGACGTGCGCCGCCGCTATGCCGCCGAGATGGAGCGCGCGCAAAGGGAGCTGTTCGGTGAGTGAGGATTACGGCCACGGCGCGGAAAACCCGGCCGATTTCGACACCGACATCACCGGCGAACTGGCCGCCGAGGCGCCTGCCTGGCGGCGTCTGGCGGTGGCAACGGCGGCGGCTGTGGTTCTGGTCGGCGTGGGCGTCGGGCTGGGCTACAATCTGGGCAAGTCGGGGCAGCCGGCCACAGCGCCGGTCATCGCCCCTATCGAGCGGCTGACAGCCCAGCGCACCCCGCGCGACATCCTGCCCGATCTGGTCGACAATGCTTGCCCCTCACTGGTGCGGATCGACCCGCCGGGCGGCCCGGCCAAAGGGCGCCTGCCCGCCATTGGCCTGATGGTTTCGGCCGATGGCGCGGTGCTGGCCAGCCTTGCCGCGATCAGCGCCCGCAGCCCTGCAAAACCTGCGGGCAAGGCCGCCGCCAGCAATCCGCCAGCCGCGCTTCAGGTCACCATTCACCTGCCCGACGGGCGCGCCGTCGAGGCCACCCCCATTGCCACCGACACGCTGGCGGGCCTTGCTCTGCTGCGCGTGGATGCCAGCCGGCAAAGCGCCATCCGTATTGGCGAGGGGGATTTCCCGCGCATCGGCACCTTTGCCTTCTCGCTGGCCATGCTGTCGGGCAATGGCTGCCTGGTCGCGCCGGGGGTGATCTCGGCCGATTTCGCCGCCGAGGGCGAGAGTGGCGGGCTTTACACCCGCTTTGCCGGAGCGCCGCAGCGCTGGGCGGCAGGCGCCCCGGTGCTGGGGGCCGATGGCACGCTGATGGGGCTGATCCTGCCGGCGCAAGACAGCGCCAAGGGCCGGCGCGACACCCTGCCGCGCGAGGCCCCCGGGCGGCTGCTGCCGGCCTCGGTGCTGGCGCAATTCGTCACCCAGTCGCTGCATGATCGCCAGACGCCCAGCCGCGTCGCCGGCCTGCTGGCGATCGATCTCGACGACACGCTGGCCGAGCGGCTGGGCGTCGACTCCGGGCAAGGCGCAGCGGTGGTGGCGGTCGATCCGGCCTCGGCGGCGGCCCATGCGGGGCTGCAGCCGGGCGACGTGATCTCGGCCGTGGCCGGGCGCCCCATTGCCAATGCCGCCGAACTGGGCCGGGCGCTGGCAGCAAAACCCAATGCCGGCCCGGTGCCGGTTTCGGCCATACGCGGCGGCGCGCGTCAGGACCTGACGATCACCCTGCCCTAGGCCAAAAGCAACCTCTGCCGAAACGCCGCCAGTTTCTCGACCGCGGCGTCAAGCACCGCCGCCTCCTTGGTGAAGCACAGGCGCACATAGCCACCCAGCGCGCGGTCGGCATAAAAGGCCGAGATGGGAATGGCGGCCACGCCGGCCTCGGGGATCGAGCGCTCGCAAAAGGTCACATCGTCGATGGCCAGCCCCGAAGCGGCAAGGTCGATGGTGACAAACCACGTGGCCTCGTTGGGCAGCACGGCATAGCCGGCCTGCCCCAGCCCCGACACCAACCGGGCGCGCAGGGCGGCATAGCGCGCGTGCTGGGCCTCGTGCCATGCGGGCGGCAGGGCCAGGCCGTCGGCCACGGCCCATTGCAGCGGCGTTGCCGTGGTAAAGGTGAGGAACTGGTGGCGCGCGGCAATCCTTTCGGCAAGGGCAGGCGCAGCCACGGCCCAGCCCACCTTCCACCCCGTCATCGAAAAGATCTTGCCCGCCGAGCCGATCTTGACCGTGCGCTCGCGCAAGGCCGGAATGGCCAGCGGCGAGACATGCGCGCCCTGCCACACCATCGCCTCCCACACCTCGTCGCAGATGAGCGTGAGGTCGTGCGCCGCGCACAGCTGGCCGATGCCCGCCAGCGTATCGGCATCCAGCATCGTGCCGGTGGGGTTGTTGGGCGTGTTGAGCACGATAACCCGCGTGCGCGGCGTGATCGCACCGGCCAGCGCTTCGAGCGAAAGCGTCCAGCCGGGCGGAGACAGGTCGACCAGCCGCGCGGTTCCCCCGGCCCATTCGACCAGCGGCAGATAGGCATCGTAGAGCGGCTGCACCAGCACCGCCTCGTCGCCCGGGCCGACCAGGGCCAGGATCGCAGCCGCCAGCGCCTCGGTCGCGCCCGAGGTGATGATGACCTCCTGCGCTGTCACATCAAGCCCCTGCCGGTCGCGGTAGAAGGCCGCCACCGCCTCGCGCAAGGATGCCAAACCGCGCATGGGCGGATACTGGTTCGACCTGTCGCGCAGCGCCGCGCAGGCTGCCGCCACCAGTTCGGCAGGTTCCGCCAGTTCGGGATAGCCCTGCCCCAGATTGATCGCGCCGGCCTGTGCCGCGGCGCGCGACATGCGCTCGAAGATGGTGGTTTGCGTCATGGATCAAGGGTGTAGGCGGCGCGTGGGCGAAGGGAAAGGGGCTATGGCCAGGCCAGCGAAAAGGGCGCCGCCCGGTGGCAGCGCCCTTCCTCGCATGACTGGATATGGGCCGATCAGTGGCCGATGGCGTGGCTCAGGCCGTTCTGCTCGTGGTTCAGCACGCGCTGCTGATGGCGGGTGATGTAGCCGCCGTTGGCGCGGGCCATGGCGTGGTCCTGGCGGGCCACCGAGCGGGCGTCGGCGCGCATGGCGCGGGCCTGGCCGCGGCTGATTTCGCCTTCGCGGCGCTCGTGGTTGATGCGGGCGATCTGGTGATGCTCGCGCTTGAGCACCTGCTCCTGCCGGGGGTGGTGGCGGCCCCATTCGCTGGCGGCGGCCGGGTTGGCAATGCCGGCCAGCGTGGCGATGGCGGCGGCGGCGAGAACGATCTTGGC